>DAIQPD010000304.1:0-3581 GCA_036787535.1 Chryseolinea sp. | reverse complement strand
GTAGAGAAAACAGATGTAAAGCAAGGTGCCATTCGTGTGAGTTGGAGAAGTCCATTTAACATTAGCGCTGTTCAATTTCCAAAACCATACAAGTATGAAATTTACAGAGCCGATAGTCTTGGTGGTGACGCTAATGAATTCACTAAAGTTGGTCTGGTTACAAATGATACTACTTTTCTGAATGAAGGAATCAATACCGAAAATCTCCCCTATCATTATCAAATTATTATCTATGCCATCCCGCAGGGAAAAGTAGAATTTGAGCCTATTGACACCACTGCTATTGCATCATCCGTGTGGCTCGAATTAATATCAGGTGCTAAAAAAATTGAATTGAACTGGAGTGCTGAAACTCCCTGGACAAATGTCGTGCAAAGCCTACCTCATCATTTAATTTTTCGTGGTGTTGGTGGTGAAGATGAGGACAACATGACTTTGATCGACAGTGTTGATGTTTCTGAAAAAGGATTTACCTATACAGACGTAGGCCAGTTTAACAATCAGCCTTTGGATGATAATGTCTTATACACCTATACGATTGAAACACGTGGAACGTACGGTAATCCTGCTATTAAAATATCAAAGAACCGTTCGCAACGCGCCAGGTCGTATCCGGAAAATAATCTACTCCCCTGCAAACCGGTTGTAATGGTTGAGCCTGCTGACTGCGAAGCATTCTATGGGCAAGGTGTCTGTGAGAACTATAATCTTACAAACGTTTTACATTGGAGTCCAACCTTGGAGACGGGTTGCAGAGCTGACATTGTAAGTTATCGACTCTATGCATCAAACAGTGAAAATGAAGAATTTCAATTACTTGCATCCGATTTAACCGATACTACCTTTATGGATACAGGACTTCCTGAATTTGCACGGTGCTATCGTGTAGAAGCTGTTGATGGATTAGGTCACGTTAGTGAAGCGAGTGATCCTTCGTGCAATGATAATTGTCCTTATTATGAATTACCAAATATCTTCACTCCGAATGGTGATGGCTGCAATGATTATTTAAGTGCGTTCAATCCTAATGCAGCGAACATCGGTAATATTTGTACATCCCAAAGCACAACACGCTGTCCAAGCTTTGCAGAACAAGTAAAGTTTACGGTTTTTAATCGATGGGGTAAAAAGCTTTATACCTATACCTCTGGTAATGGCAAGTCGATCTACATTGATTGGGATGGGCGTGATGACAAAGGAAATCCTCTTGAAGCTGCAGTTTACTATTACACAGCCGAGGTGAAATACAATGCTATAACTGCCTCTAAGAAAAAGCAAACATTAAAGGGTTGGGTACAAATAATTCGTTGATCGATGGTCCGTAATTGTTGTTTGTAAAGCTGAGATTCATCCCTGAAATTTTGATAATAAAAAAAGCTGTTTCAAATCGAAACAGCTTTTTTTATTATAGTGATCTATCAATTAAATATGAAACTGCTCTTTGATGTTTTCAGTAACCACTTTACCATCGAAAAGGTTGATGATGCGATGAGCATAGTTTGCATCATACGGAGAGTGAGTTACCATGATGATGGTTGTGCCTTCTTCGTTTAACTGAGACAACAATTTCATTACCTCTTCTCCGTTTGCAGAATCCAAGTTACCTGTAGGTTCATCGGCAAGTATTACTTTTGGTTTCGCTACAATGGCACGAGAGATTGCCACACGTTGTTGTTGTCCACCCGATAATTGTTGTGGGAAGTGATTTCTACGGTGCATAATATTCATACGCTCCAATACTTCTTCAACGCGAGTCTTGCGTTCGGCAGCAGGAACTTTCATGTACAACAATGGAAGCTCTACATTTTCAAATACAGTAAGCTCATCAATCAAGTTAAAGCTTTGAAATACAAACCCGATAGAGCCCTTACGCAATTGCGCACGCTGGCGCTCAGAGTATTGAGCCACTTCATTTTCACCGAAGTGATATTCCCCTCCTGAAGGATTATCCAATAATCCCAAAATATTTAGCAAGGTTGATTTTCCACAACCCGATGGGCCCATTATGGCAACAAACTCTCCCTCTTTAATTTCAACATTGATGTTGTTGAGGGCCGTTGTTTCTACTTCCTCAGTCGTGTAGACTTTTTCAAGATTCTTTAGTTTGATCATGGCTTAATTCGTTGTTAGTTGTATTGTTGGTTAATCGTTGGTCTTCTATTTTACGATCGGCAAACCTATAATTTAGTTTCAATTTGACGCTAAAAACTGAAGGTTGTTACAAATCGTGTTTCTTCTTCTTCTTTAATTTAATATCAGTACTTCATTCGTTCCAAAGTTTTCATACGATGAGGTAATTACTCTGTCGCCTGGCTTTAGTCCTTCAAGTACTTCAAAGTTCTCTGTATTCTTACGGCCTAATTTCAAATCTCTTTTCACCGCCTTGTTATCACCATCTAAAACAAATACCCAGTTGCCGCCCGTGTCTTTATAAAATCCACCAACGGGTAAGAGTAATTCTTCTGATGACTGACCAAGTTCAATGCGTAAGCGAAGAGATTGTCCTCTGCGAATACCTTCCGGATTTTCTCCAATAAAATTCATATCCACTTCGAATCTACCATTCTGAATGGTTGGATATATATAGGTAATCTGCAATTCGAAATCTCTATTGTTGAACGTAGTTGTCGCATGCAATCCTGTTGTAATGCGAGGTAAATACAGCTCATCAATTGGAACACGCACTTTATAACTTCCCAATACATCAATCTGCCCCAAGCGTTGTCCTTGATTAACGTTCTGACCTGCATCTAATTGCGGTCTTGAAAGTTGCCCGTCAAGCGGAGCGCGAATGATGAGGTTATCTAAAATTCTACCCACACCATCCAAACTTTGAAGAAGCTTCTTTTCAGAACGATCTAATTGTTGCATCTGACGAAATCGATCCACTGAATCTAATTTATAAGCGGCATAAGTAATCTCTTTTCTTTTTACATTCATTAAATAATCTGCTTGAGTCTTTTCAAAGTCTTGTTTCGAGATCAACCTCTTTTCATACAATTGTTTCTGGCGATCATACTGAGGAGTCAGAATGGCCAAGGCATTTTCAATGGTGACTAAGCTTTCTTGTTGACGCAAAGCATTCTGAGTTATCTGAAGTCTGGTTTCCCTGCCTCTGTTTATACTTTGTGTTAAATTCGATTCCTGGTCTAAGACACTAATCTCTCTGTTAAGGTTGCTTAATTCCAAAACAATATCACCCGCTTTCAACATCGCACCACTTTCTGCTACTACTCGCTTTATCGTACCACCTTCAACAGCATCTAGGTAAACCGTGCGGCTTGGTTCAACTGTACCCGTCTGAGGAATGAATTCCTGAAACACGCCACGCTTTACTTCAGAAATTGTAATCTTATCCTTTTCAATTTTTAAGGTAGACCGCCTGTCTGTAAAGAATATCTGGTAGACAATAAAACCAACTAAGAGTGCGCCACCTCCATAGGTAGCAATTCGTTTCAACGTCCAATACTTCTTTTGAATCTTCTTATCCATTATCCTTAGCTATTACCTGTTATTTTAAAATACGTTACACTGAAGTATGAACTTAATAGTTCCATGGCAGTAACGTATTTTAAAATAAC
>DAIQPD010000080.1:0-17723 GCA_036787535.1 Chryseolinea sp. | reverse complement strand
TGTGTGTAGTAGTTGTGCTGGCACAATTGGCAAAGTTTGTAGTAATAAGATCAATTGAAACATTCTGATCTACTGTTGCCGATCGAAGTATTTCGTAATCAAAATTATCACCATCAGTTGTGGTTGTAAACACAATACTGCCATTGATCGAAATAGTCCATGCATATTCTACCAACCCCTTTTGTGTGGCATTAAATTGAATGATCATACGTTCACAATCATACTGAACGGTATCAAAAGTAAAGGCCGAAGAAGGTATTGGGTTAACCCGAATAACCCGGGTTGAATCTCCATAGCACATGCTGGGCAAAGTTGCGCGAAGTGTAACGGAATAATCTTTTATGGATTGAATGCTATTGGTAAAGTCATACATAAATGCAGGCGTTGTACCTGTACTGATTTGATCTACCAATCCATTTGCATCATTTATAGTCCACAAATAATCGGATGGATTTAGTGATTGCGTTCGACTGTCAACCGCAAAGTTGACAGACACAGGCGAACAGTTATTATTGAACGGTGAATAATTCAACGAAACAAACCCTGACTTTGGTCCGGGAAAGACTGTAATATCTACAGGTGCAGAAATACGTTCACAATCATTCACAGTAATGACACGAAGCCGAACACTATACACAACATTCGTAATACCGATGTTTTCAAAATCACGTGTAAAGATTGATCCAAATCCAGGATCGGACGGACGTTGAACTGAGTCAACTTGAAATCCGGAACCAGTATCAACTTCCCACCAATATTCTTTGATTAAATCCGGCTGACCTACGATTGAATTATTTGTAAAATTAATTGTGAGCTCACTACATCCAGAAGTTTGATTCGGTGTGAAACTTGCAATAGGTAAAGGGGCAATCCTAACGGTCTTTACTATCAGGGATGAACACATACCAAGGTCAGTGGTGATGCGCAAGGCCACATCATAATTACCAGCAAGACCAAGATCATAGTTAAAGTTTGTTTGATTGTCGAGTGTTGGATCTTTCGAAAAAGTTACGCCATCGTAACTCATATCCCATTCACGCAAAACAATTTGCTCTCCTAATGTAGAATTGACAGCTGATAAATCCTGAAAGGTAACAGGAAAGGTTTCACAAGCATTCGCGAAATCAAAATCTGCAATTGGTTTTTCAAAAACACGTACCTGAACTTCATCAACTGATTCACATGAAGTCGCGTTGTCACGGATCCGCAGACGAACACGATAGATTCCCAGATTCGTAAAAACTTCATCGAAAGGACCAAGCTGAGTAGCCGAGAATCCGGCTGTAGGTTCCTGACGCACCAAGGTATTGTTCTCATCATAAAATTCCCAACGCCATTCGGTGGTCGCCAAAACTGTTCCGGCAGATACATCATTGAACCTTACTGGAAAGTTAATGAATGGCGCTGTGGGTTCCTGGCAAAAATCAGGTACGATAATATTCCCGCTCGCATCCGTAATTGAAATCTGCGCAACTAAAGAAGGGGAAATCGTAATTAATCTTTCAAAAATAGCTTCACAATTACCTGCTGCATTTGCATCTCTTACCCGTAACCGAATCATTTTCTGTCCGGTGGTAGCATAGGAATAAACAGGATTGGTTGATGTCCGGGTTGCGAGTGGTACACCTGTGCCCGAGCTGTTATCATAAAATTCCCATGTCCATCGAAAATTTGAGCCCGCTATTGCAGGTGTATTATTGTCAAAGTAAATAGGATCGTCAATACAAAAAACGGATTGAATTGCCCCCGTTGCATTTGCAAGACGAGTAACAAAATCAGGTTGAGGCGAAGGTACAATCACAATGCGTGCTGTTGTAGTCTCAGGAGCATTATCACCATTTACTAAATCACCACTTACTGGGTTGAATGGATTACTATCGGTTAAAAGATTATCGTAAGGATTACATTGATTCCAATTCTTCAAAGTGATTTGAAATTCTCTACCTATATCTGCAGGAGTAGTTACAGGGACATTAATCGGTAAGCTTATTTGTCCAGGAGCGAATACAGGATAAATTGGATTCTTTACAGGAGCTGGATCTAAATATGGAAAGGCGCCTGGCGTAACGAGGTTCACTCCTATTCCAGGAATCTGATTGGCCAATGGACCCGTTCCATAAATCCATTGGATCCATCGGGCTTCATTGTTCTCACGGGTGGCACGAGGATAACAATTCCAATCACTATTATCTGTAAAGAGAACATCGGTAGCAAATCCCTGACAAACCCGGAACAAAGCCGGATCAATTGAAATGATATCGTTGGTCCATACAATTACCTGAGTTGTAATGGGCACAACGCTTCCGCGTGGATTACATGTGTTTGAAGCATCAATGATTAGATCATAGCCACAATCTATAGGAGAATTAGGATAGGAATGAGCGATCGTTACACCAGTAGCGTTGGTCTGAACATACGTTTCTTCCGGAGTGCCATCACCCCAATTGATATAATATTCCGTTCCGCTAACAGAAGACAAATACAATGTTTGTATCTGCACGTTAAATGGAGCACATCCACGACTACTTGATAAAAAAGCAAAGCCAGGCTCTAAAATCAAGCCGCCACATTGAGCGAATATTTTAATAAACGGAATACATACTAAAACAAATACAATAAAAATTCTCTTCAGACCCATTCCTTTAAACCGATTGAATTCCTTCTTTCGATTAAGGCAAACCACATGACAATTAGATCTTCATTTTGCGAAATTGGAAAAAGAAACCCTTCGTTGAACGGCAATATCCGCATTGGTCGGTGAGTGAGTTTATATTCACGTGAGTTGCAAAATAGAGAGATATCCGGAGGTAAATATTTAAATTCTACAACGAGCACCAGAACTTTCACTTTTCGGCACAAAACAATTTTAAACCTCACTACTTTTAAGGAATCGTAGTAATTTCAAATTCAAAATAGAAGTTAAACTTAAAAGTCATAGAAGTAATCTGAAGGAAATGAATTCGTTAACACATAACATGAAGTTCAAAGTAAAAAATTACCTATATCAATACAGCTTTGCTTTTGCAGTTTTGATGCTTCTATCCACTACTGGATCCTCGCAAACTAAAATACAGCAGAAGATTCCGGAAAAGACCAGAATTCTTTTTTTGTTTGATGGATCAGGAAGTATGCTTGAGCCATGGGGGCAGCTCCAAGTTAGAAACCAAACGAAAATAAGCGTTGCTAAATCTATTCTATCAAAGCTTATTGATTCATTAAGACAGAATTCCAATCTGGAACTTGCCTTACGAATTTATGGACATCGGTCACCTCGCGAACTCAATAATTGCAAGGATACTAATCTGGAAGTTCCATTCAAGTCAAAAAATCATGATGCCATTATTGATAAATTGAAAGAGATAAAACCGAAAGGCGTTACCCCAATTACCTATTCGCTTGAGCAAGCCGCCAATGATTTTCCAGCAAGTGCTGGCTATAGAAATATTGTGATCTTAATTACAGACGGAATCGAATCGTGTGGTGGTGATCTCTGTGCTACTTCTCGTGCGCTACAAAAGAAAGGTGTGTTTCTGCGGCCTTACATTATTGGCATTGGATTAAGAGCTGAAAAGACATTGGAGTGTGCCGGTAAATTCATTGATGCTGATACGCCCGGAAAATTTCATGATGTTCTGAATGAAGCCATTGAAGCAAGCTTTGCCAAAACAACATTGAGTGTTGAGTTATTAAACGCATCCAACCAACCAACTGAAACAAATGTAAACATAACCTTTGCCAATGCAATCACCAATGTGTCGATGTATGAGTTTGTTCACTTCCGTGATAAGCAAGGTAAGTCGGATACTGTTCAGATAGATCCTGTTGTTGATTACGATATTACAGTGAATACCACTCCACCAGTGATCCTCCGAAATGTTTCCATACAAATAGGTAAGCATAATGTTATAAACATTCCTGTCCCTCAAGGTAATCTGATCATTCAACAAGAAGGACGAAGGGATGATAAACTTACTTCTATTATCCGACAAAAGAACAAATCCGAAATATTAAACAGCCAACAGAGCAACGAAACATTTCGATACCTTATAGGGAAATATGAAGTGGAGACGTTAACCCTTCCGCGAAGAATCTTTGAAGTTGATATTCAGGCGAATAAAACAAAAAGCGTTTTACTTCCTTCGCCTGGCATTGTCAATTTTAATACCATCTCAACCGGATACGGAAGTCTATATGAATTGAAAGGCGATGGAACTCAAACGTGGGTATGTAATCTGAATGAACAAAAGCCTCAATTCTCACTCACACTTTTACCCGGACAATACAAAGTTGTATTTCGTGTGAAGAACACAAAGGGAAGTAAATACACAGGGTTCAAAACCTTTACCTTAAAATCGGGTGAGACTTCAAACGTTAATGTCTTCAATTAAAATATGGGGAGACTTTTAAAAAGTATTGGAATAGTAGCCTTTGTTTTGCTGGTTCTGTTTCTTCTGGGAAACCGAAAATTCATTGCATTGGAAGAACTGGAGAAGGAATACTTTACGAGAGAGTCGCGCTACATTCAACTTAGCGATGCTAAAGTACACACACGAATAAAAGGGAATGGCCCTTACCTGTTTTTACTTCATGGAAGCCTTGCTTCTCTGCATACCTGGAAAGCGTGGGAAGATTCGTTAGGTAAATCCTTCACCACTATTTCATTTGATTTTCCCGGACACGGATTGACTGGCCCTAATACATCAGAAAATTATTCCATTAACCAGTATGAAAAATTGCTTTTCGAATTGGCTGATTCACTTGATGTGGATACCTTCTCGATAGCAGGTAATTCAATGGGCGGACAAGTGGCATGGCAAGCTGCACTTCATAGACCCGATCGTGTTTCAAAATTAATCTTAATTGATGCCGTAGGTTTTATCACCGCTGCTGGCGATAAACACCAAAATAATGCTCCATTGATTTTCAAACTTCTCAGATCAGAGCACGCATCGTTTGCGTTCGAACACATCACGTGCCGTTGGATGTTTTCTTTGAACATGAAAAAAGTCTACGCCAATCCTGATTTGATTACCCCCCAATTGATTGATCGTTACTTCCATCTTATGCTTCGGCAAGGTAATCGGCACGCTACCTGGTTGCGATTACAACAACTTCGAAACCCTCCAATTGACAGTCTCTCTTTCATTACAGTTCCCACACTAATTCTTTGGGGTGAAAAAGACGAGTGGATAAATGTTGAAAGCGCCTATCAATTTAACAATGCTATTAAAAGATCAAAGATTGTTACAATTCCAGAAGCTGGTCATACACCAATGGAAGAATCGCCAAACGAAAGTTTACCTCCAGTATTGGATTTCCTGAAAGAATAAAATGAAAGGTAATTGTTGGTAAGTATTTATATTCAGAAAATGAAAATCATTTTAGAAAAACAGATTTGCATTTACTAAGCAGTGGTAAGCCATCTGAAGAATCTTCCTAAAACAGTTTTAGGCTCTTCTTTTTTCAGAGTTGTAAATTCTTCAACCGGTTCATCAAACATGCGCACTGCTTTTGTTGGCGCATTTACCTTTACTCTTTTCTGATAGTATTCTGTGCGTCTCTCCTTTTCTTTAATTGCGTCTTCTCTTCTTTTCTCTTCAGCAGCTCGGGCATCACGCTCTCGTTGAACTGCTATCGGATTTACAGATCTATTATTTCTCTCTCTATTTCTGTGATCGGTATTTCTATTTCGCTGTGGTCTAGGCTTTGCATTTACTTCCGAATTTGGAGCAGCAACTTCTACCTTTTCACTTTCCTCAGCAGGTAAAACTTCTTTCTTTTTTGATTCTGGTAAATCGATCTTACCGATAACTTTTAAGCCCGGTAAGTCAACCTTCGGTGCTTTTATTACTTCTACCTTTTCTTCCTTTTGATCTTCTGTTGAGGAACTAGCTACTTCAACAATTTCAATATTCTGAATTACTTCTGCCTCTTCAACTATTGGGCTTGGAACGCTAACTTCAACAATTTCTTCACTTTTCTCTTCTGGGAGTAATACTTCATTGGACTCAATTTTCTCCTCCAAAAATGAAGGAGCAAAATGCGCAAGAATAAATTTTACATGCTCATCTTCCACTCGTGCATTCGATTCACTACTTATTACGACATCTGATTTAGCTAGAAAATCCACGATATCCGTTTGACGGATGGATATTTTCCTCGCGAGTTGACCTAATCTCATGGAATTACGATTCTTTTTTC
Source organism: Chryseolinea sp. (assembly GCA_036787535.1). Taxonomy (GTDB): domain Bacteria; phylum Bacteroidota; class Bacteroidia; order Cytophagales; family Cyclobacteriaceae; genus Chryseolinea. The sequence goes on along the minus strand of DAIQPD010000080.1, from coordinate 11,522 downwards.
GGTCGCAAATATAATGCGCGAAACGGGACTTAAAAAGTAGAAAGTGGGCAGTCGATGGTCAATAGTCGATAGTCCATGGTCTACAGTATACTGTGCTCGAGGGAGTGAGCCACGATTAACCATTAACGATTAACGGACAACGATTCCCCCTTACCAATCCCCCTTATCCTTCTGATTCTTCTCTACATACAAGAGTTTGTCACTAAAGGATTGATCTAATAACCCGAGCATATTGGGTTTACACCAGTCGGTGGATAATACAGTGCCACTGTTTTTACAAGCGTAGTTTGTCAGGTTATCTCGAGTCGTAATTTTCTTATACCCCATATCACCCGTAATCTGAATGGCATTTAAGGTAAGTCGATACTTACCATCTTTAACGCCAATAACAACAGTACCACTAAATTTTCCGGTTTGCATAATGGGCTGCAAATTCACCTGACTAAATTGAAATTTCTTATAATCAACTATAATATCGGTCACATCAAATGCCAGTCCGTCTTGTTGCATTTTAATATTCGACACATAGGGAAGTGCGCTGTAAAAAGCTTGAAGTTTTGCTGGAGTAATGGAATCCGCTATTGAAATCTTTTGGTAGATGATCTCCTGATCGGCTACCTTAAAATTGCCATACGAAGTAGGTTGTGCCTGAACACACAAGCAACCCAAAATGAATAAAGCAGATATTACATTTTTCATAACACAGAATTTAGACATTAGATTTTAGACACTAGACATAAGACGTTAATAATAAGTTTTTTACTTGATAATTTAAGCTTTCTGCTTTGAGCTTAAACACATCAAAACCATTAAGTGCCAAATAACACACTCCTGATACCCGCCTCTAAACCCCGAAGTTCAGCTAATCCGCGTAAGCGGCCAATGGCTGAATAGCCTGGGTACGTTTCTCTTCCCAAATCATCCAGCATTTGATGGCCATGATCCGGACGCATAGGTATGGACACTTTTCTTCTTTGCATCAAGCTCACCACTTCTTTCATCACCTCAGGCATGTTAGCATCTCCTTCCAGATGGTTGGCTTCATAGAAATTTCCCTCTGCATCGCGTTTCGTACTGCGTAAATGGAGAAAGTGAATATGATCACCTAAGCGCTTTACAATCCCTGTTAAATCATTATCCGGGCGCGCGCCAAATGAGCCCGTGCAAAAGCAAATGCCATTCGATGGTGAAGGTATTGTATCAATCAACTCCTTTGCATCCTTCTCGGTGCTGAGGATTCTTGGCAGACTCAGAATCGGATACGGAGGATCATCCGGATGAATGGCCATCTTCAAACCACACTCCTCTGCAACAGAGATTACCTGTTTAATAAAAAAGAAAAGATGTTCCTTCAATTTTTTCGCATCAATACCTTCGTATAATTTCAAGGCAGAAAGAATGTGTGATGGTGTAAATGCTTCATCACTGCCCGGCAATCCAAGCAAACAATTCCGATAAAGTCGCTTCTTCAAATCTTCGCTGGCATTTTCAAAATATGCTTTTGCTTTTGTTACTTCATCTTGCGAATAATCCTTTTCAGCATTCGGGCGCTGCAGGAGAAAAAGATCAAATGCAATAAAGGCTGTGCGCTCAAAATACAATGCTTTACTCCCGTCCGTCATGGAGTACGATATATCGGTTCGCATCCAATCCAGGATGGGCATAAAATTGTAGGTCACTACCTTAAGTCCGCATTGACTTACGTTTCGTAAACTCTGCTTATAGTTTTCAATATAGGTTAGGTAATTTCCCGACTGACGTTTGATGTCCTCATGCACAGGCAGACTTTCAATCACGGTCCAGGTCATGCCGGCATTTTCAATCTCCAAAACTCTTTTTTTGATCTCATCAACGGGCCATACATCTCCTACCGGAATATGGTGTAAAGCAGTAACGACACCCGTGCAACCTGATTGTTTAATATCCGACAACTTCACCGGATCTTTTGGTCCATACCAGCGCATGGTTTGTTCAAGCATCATATTGTTTTATACTTTTAGATTGGCCACAATTTATTGCAAATAAAATTGTACGACAAGAATGATTTAACACATTTGCAGAGATCATTATAAAACAGACAGAATCAGGTGTAAGATTTAGGCTAAGCTTCCTTTATTATCTTCTTACTTTTTCAGCACATTTGAATAAACTTAACGGAGTGTATTTTATAAAAGCAGTTTACCTTTTCTTTTTAGTGAGTTTGATCTCCATTCAGCTCTCAGCCCAGGAACAAACTCAGGCCGATGTTAAGTGGTACAACCATTTTTTTGAAGACGCCAATCAAAAGACAATCGAAAAAAATATTGAATCCGGTACTGCTGTTCTAAACGAAGCAATTGAAAAAGACGACCAACACACTCAGGCTAAAATCTTAACCGAACTTGGACTCCTTTATTTAGTTCAGGCGAGTAACTCTGAACGGGCGATGAATTATTTCACACAGGCTCTTGTATTGGAGGATTCTCTTAGCCTCCACCACGAACAAGTATTTACCTATCTCGCCATTGCAAGAGTCTTTGAAGAGGTGAGTAATTACGAAAAAAGCATTCAATATCTTGATCAATCCATGAAGTTGAATGAGCAATCGAAAGACGTTCCTATACTCGTTCTGATTCTCAATACCTTAGGAAGAAATCATGCAGCAATGGGCCACATGGAAAAGGCCCTCGAACAATACACGTTGGCACTTGGGTATAAGGATCAGTTAGATGATCCTGAAACAGAAGCAGAGATCTATTTCAACATAGGTAATCTGGATTTGATGCAAGGTCAGTTCACCGCAGCTTTAGAAAATCATAAGACTGCGTTAGTGATCCGAAGGAGCGAAAAAGATAAAAAGAAGGAGGCACTTTCCTTACATACTATCGGTATTCTCTACCAGTCCATGAAGAACAATGAACGCGCTTTGGCCAACCATGTTGCGGCATTGGAGATCAGACAAAGGCTGAAGGATAAAAAGGGAATGGCTGAATCCTACAACAATATCGGAGTGCTTTACTATCAACAAAAAAAACCGAACCGTGCCATATCAAATTTACTACTTGGTCTGGAGGCCGCGCGCGAATCTCAAAGCCAGGAAGAGATTCGAAAGAGTTACGAATATTTAAGTATGAGCTATGCTTCAATACCTGATTACAAAAAAGCGCTGGAGTATAAAGATTCCTATTTGGCGATTCACGATTTTATTCAGCATGAAAAAAACGAACAAAAGCTTTTAGAAATTCAAAATGGATATGTGGTTAAAAAGAATGAAACTCAAATTGATAAACTGGAAACCGATCGCACTCAACGCGAAAAGGAATTAATCACTCAAAAGAAAATTCAGAACTTCTTAGTGATTATAATAGCCCTGGGTGTCATCATCAGTTTGTTGGGGATTTACCTATACATGATGAAGCGCAAATCCAACATCGCGTTGAAAGCTGCCCATGATGAAGTGAAAGAGAAAAATCTGGAGTTATCCAATCTCAATGCTACCAAGGATAAATTCTTTTCCATTATCAGTCACGATTTGAAAGGCCCACTCAATTCGCTTACCTCCTTCTCTGGTTTGCTCATCAACCATTTGGACAGTCTGAGCAAAGAAGAAATTCAGATGCTGGCGAAAGATTTGGATAAGTCATTGAAGAATCTGTTTGTCCTGTTAGAGAATCTATTGGAATGGTCACGCTCACAAACCGGTAATATTGAATTCAAACCCGTTCCATTTGATTTGGCTGCGGTACTTGAACAGAATAAAGAATTACTAAACACACAAGCTCAAAATAAAAAGATCACCATTCTTAGTGAAACGAAGGGCGAGGTAATGGTTCATGCCCATCCGCAATCTGTTAATACAGTTGTTCGTAATCTTCTTTCCAATGCGATAAAGTTTACACCTGAAGGTGGTGTCATAGCGCTTACGCTTGAACAAACTGAAAAGGAAGTCCTCGTTTCAATTTCTGATACGGGCGTTGGAATGAGCGATGAAGTAATGGACAAACTTTTCAGAATTGAAACCAAGCATTCAACACAAGGTACCGCCAATGAAAAAGGAACCGGACTCGGTTTAATTCTCTGCAAAGAGTTTATCGAAAAGAATGGTGGAAGAATTTGGGTGAAGAGTGAAATTGGAAAAGGGTCGGTATTCTCTTTTACGTTGCCGAATTAAAACTCTATGAAGTAATGATCTTCAAGAAATTCAATAATCATTCGGTATACATCCGTGTAAAGAACTTTACTTTTCCTTCTATTAAAAAAGCCACTTCGGTACCTGATCCGAAGAGGCTTTTAGTTTGCTGAAGATGACATACTTAATATTTCAATAGTTAAACTCCAATGACTTTACCAATGCATACTGTGCGCTGAAAGGACCATAAATGGCACGCACATACTTTTTAACTGACTTGGCAGTTCTAACCATGGATTCATCCCGTAAGTACATGATCTCATTTCGCTCAATAATCGCTCTTCGCCATGCACCACGCAAATCATCCACATCACGATTGAGCTTGTTTAGTTCCAATAATTTCTCTTCCATCCCAGCGCGGCTAAATTCTTTCTCACGCGGCTGATAGACGGGTTCCGAACTTACAGCCTGCGCCAATTTAGAAAAAGCATCCACTTTGCTTACAAACGCCAATTGCAATTGAGAGCGCCTTTTTTGCGGTATGGCTTCCCTATTTTCCACGCGATGAGAGGATGGATTTTTTGGACTACTTCCAATAATCTGGTGCAGGAAGGCCCGTGCATCCAAAATCTTTTCCCGTTTAGCACCTGAAGCTTCCAGCGTTCGGAGTATACTGGAAACCAAATTTGGCAATGGACTGAACGATTGTTTTCGTTGATTCACTCCATTGTCGAAATTCGTTCTGGCCACCTTCACTCGCTCGAGCGCCTGTTGCGTTTCGTTTAAAGCATTTACCAATGCATCTACCTGAAGGTTTGGACTACCGGGATTGTACTTACCTCCATACCCGGTGCAGAAGCTGATAAGCCTGGCAAATGCTTCTGCGTTCTTAACGTGTGACATACAGTTGTTTGTTTAATTGTATTAATACAACGGTATGACAACCAGCCTTTGTTGTACTTTTAAGGGTTATTTACAAAACTATATTTTCATTGAATGGCGAAACCCATACCCCATTGGCACGTTTTCAGACACGCTTTTGATCAACTCCTATGTTTTCTCTTCTAATGGTTAGAATATTCTGTGATTGCAGACCATGGCCGCTACACACAACAGCCGGATGGAAGGTGTGATTATTCCGGGTAGACATCGTGAACTACCTGAATGTACATCATCATTACACTCTGTGAACTGTCCGGACGCACAACATCATTACACCAGACGGACAGTATAGATTGCCTATAAGGAAGGTATGATTGCTTCGGATCGCACTGTGAACTGTCTGGACGCACAACATCATTACACCAGACAGATATTCTGGATTGCCTTTACAGAAGGTATGATCGTCCGTGTAAACATCATGAACTACCCCAATGCACAACATCATTACACGAGATGGACATTATAGATTACCGATATGAAAGGTATGATTACTCCGGATACCCATCATGAATTACCCGGATGCACGACATCATTACACCTGGTGCACTGTATGGATTACCTTATAGGTAAGGTATGGATTACTTGCGATCAGTATTACGGTCTATAGGATCCTCAAATCATTTAGCTCATGTGGACATTGATCAATGAGGCAGGTGATTGCAATTGATTCAATCAAACCCTCATTTCATTAAACAAAAAACGGCACCCTTTATCCCGATCAGTGTCACCGGTCTCCGGGACGCTGATCTTTGGTCACTCACCAGAACTCTTCTAAACATGCAGACTTATAAGCTGCCTGTAGCCAATCGAAGCATCGCCAGTCCTACAGCAACACCAATTACAATCCAGATGTTCTTGACCGTATACAATACCCCAGCGCTGTTTTCAAAACTGATAATTTGCAATGCCTCAAGAGGAAGAGTTTGATCATAACACTGAACAATCACTGCCTTCCACCCAGATGTATCTTCAATGGTATAGGTAAAAACTTCTTGACCATCCATTGTGTACGATCCTTTATACTTTGAAAGCACGTTATATTCTAATACTCTTCCATCCGGCAACACAATGTTGCCGCGATTCTCTTTACTCAACAAAACAGTAGCCACAACACTATCTTTTGAATTGAGAACCAATTCTACATTACCACCATCTCCTTTTTGAATAACCGACCGGTATACACCATTTGTCGTTGTAACGGATCTTTCTTTTTTGCTGTTAGCAGTACCTACGTTTTTATAAGCATCAAAACCAATTATGTAATTGCCGCTGCTGAACTGCACATAATCTCCCTTTCTATAATAATTAAAGATTCTTTCCTGAGCCGATAAAATTGCGGGAAATAAAAAAATTACGAATAACAGTAAACGTCTCACCATAAATTGTATTTTAACTGATCAATGTCACCAGTCTTTGGAACGCTGATCTTCATCATGCATATATATTAAAATTATTCGAATGTATAATTTGCCTATAGGCAGGTAGGTAGGATTTGTAGAAGCATTAGAGTTCTTGAAGCAAGTGGCTTTAATACTTATTTAAGAAAACCTCATTCCATTAAATAGAAAACGGCAACCTTTCGGGTTGCCGTTTCAATATAAATCAGGATAGAATATTAACCTAAATACGAACGCAAGGTTTTGCTTCGTGAGCTTTGCTTCAATCTTCTTGTTGCTTTCTCTTTAATCTGGCGAACGCGCTCACGGGTGAGGCTGAATTTTTCACCAATCTCTTCTAGTGTCAACGCATGCTCTCCGTTCAATCCAAAATAATATGCAATTACATCAGACTCACGTTGAGTTAATGTTGAAAGGGCACGTTGTACTTCTCTTCGCAATGAATCAACCATCAAACCAGAGTCTGGTGTTTCTTCATTCTCGTTTGTCAATACGTCTAACAAACCATTTTCTTCACCTTGAACAAATGGAGCGTCCATTGAAATATGCCGACCAGAAAGTTTTAAGGTATCAACAACTTCATCTGTTGTTACCTGCAACACTTCAGCCAATTCTTCTTCAGATGGCTCGCGTTGGAATTTCTGTTCCAGGTCAGAGAATGTCTTCGAGATTTTATTGAGTGATCCTACCCTGTTTAAAGGTAAGCGCACAATACGTGATTGTTCAGCAAGTGCTTGCATGATCGACTGGCGAATCCACCAAACTGCATACGAGATAAATTTAAATCCGCGGGTTTCATCAAAACGTTTTGCGGCTTTGATAAGACCTAAGTTACCTTCATTGATAAGGTCACCCAATGTCAAACCATTGTTTTGGTACTGCTTAGCAACCGAAACCACGAAGCGAAGATTGGCCTTTGTTAATTTTTCAAGGGCAATCTGATCACCTTCACGAATACGCTTCGCTAATTCAACCTCCACATCAGAGGTAATCAGGTCTACCTTTCCAATTTCTTGTAAATACTTATCCAGAGATTGACTCTCCCGGTTCGTAATCTGTTTGCTAATTTTTAGTTGTCTCATTGGGCATTAAACATGTTATAAGAAAAGATTAGTTCCGGAAATGTCCTAAAAAAGGCTTTGCTGACACTAATCGACCAGCAAATATACGTCATTTTTAGGCTTTTCCTTCACAATTTAAAGGATAAGACGTGTTATCCTTATGATTCGATGTATGTTTTTCAATTTTGGTTCTACTTATTTTAGAAAGGCCAACGGAATTAAGAAAACTAAACGGCAATTGGGGCTTTGATGGACGGATGAGCCTGGTAATTTATGATCTCAAAATCCTCAAATCGATAATCAAATAATGAATCCGGTTTCCGATTAATCTTCAATGTGGGCAATGCAAAGGGCTCGCGACTCAGTTGAATCTTCGTTTGATCCAAATGGTTTGAATACAAGTGAACATCTCCACCGGTCCAAACAAAATCTCCTACTTCTAAATCGCATTGCTGCGCAATCATGTGCGTGAGCAAGGCGTAAGATGCAATATTGAAAGGTAAACCAAGGAAGGTGTCGCAGGAGCGCTGGTATAATTGGCAAGACAATTTTCCATCTGCCACATAAAACTGAAACAAGGCGTGGCATGGAGGAAGTGCCATGTCATCAACATCTGCTGGATTCCAGGCTGTTACCATGTGTCTCCTTGAATCTGGTTTCTGTTTGAGCTGTTCTATCACTTTTGAAATCTGATCGATCTTACCTCCATTACGAGCGGGCCAGCTACGCCATTGATATCCGTAAACCGGACCGAGGTTTCCGTCTTCATCTGCCCATTCATTCCAGATACTTACACCATTGTCTTTCAGGTATTTAATGTTTGTATCGCCATTTAAAAACCAGAGCAGTTCATAGATGATTGATCGGATGTGAAGCTTCTTTGTTGTTACTAATGGAAAGCCTTCTGCCAGATTAAAACGGAGCTGACGCCCAAAAACTGAAAGAGTACCGGTTCCTGTGCGATCGGTTTTTTGAGCTCCGTTCTCCAGGATATCCTTCATTAAATCTAAATACTGACGCATGTTTCTATTTAAGCTCCAAAGAAATAAAACTACTAACCAATTCTTGATAGAATCAGATCACGCAATACAAAAAGTCCTTCGCGAAGGTATTCATCATCCAGCTTTTCAAGATCGGTCGTTGTGTTCGCTTCCACACCACCAACATTCGCTTTTAACTTATCATTCGCTGCCTTCTTTTTCTCAGCCTCGTCCATTTCCTTCTTTCTCTCAGTTTCATTAAGTGAAATGGTAGTTTCGTTTATGCTTTTGCGGATTTCCTCCGTCTCTTGTGCGTACTTCTCCAGGATCGGATCTGTTTTTAATCTTGTCTGGTACGATTTATTAAGAGACGATACAACGCGATCATTGATCACTGGAGTTTTTTGATATAACGTCCCTCTGATTTCATCCCAAGGCATTGCGCTTGGTTGAGAGCTTTCACCATACTGTTCAGCATCCAAAGCGCTTGGCAATAGAACATCAGGTGTTACTCCTTTGTGTTGGGTGCTGCTACCGGTAACACGATAAAATTTCTGGAACGTTAACTTCAATTGACCCAGTTCATCCTTTTGGCCAGGAACATATCGATCAAGACCAATTACAGTTTGAACCGTACCCTTTCCATAGGTAGACTCCCCTACGATTACACCCCTATGGTAATCTTGAATTGCTCCAGCAAAAATTTCGGAAGCCGATGCACTGAACCGGTTGGTCATTACTACCAATGGTCCTGAGTATGCAATACTGGAGTCATCATCAGATCCGACTTCAATTTTATTTCCTGAAGTTTTTACCTGAACTACCGGACCATCCTTAATAAATAAGCCTGTCAAATCAATAGCCTCTGCTAAGGAACCACCACCATTGTTCCGCAAGTCAAGAACGAGTCCATCGATTTTCTCAGTCTGGAGTTCCGTGATAAGACGCTTAACATCACGTGTTGTGCTGGTGTAATTCGGATTACCTTTTTGGTATTCTTCAAAGTCCATGTAAAAGGTTGGCAGGGTAATGACTCCCAGCTTCATTGCCTTTCCATTTTCCTGATATTGAATTGTCTTTTTGGTAGCCTGTTGATCTTCCAACTTTATTTTCTCGCGAACAATACTAATTGATTGTGAAGGACCAGCAATACCGGTTTCGGAGGGGAATATTTGCAACCTTACCGTAGTGCCCTTCGGACCTTTTATCAATTTAACGACTTCATCAATTCTCCATCCAATAACATCTACCATCTCTCCCGTCTCTCCTTGCGCTACTCCAATGATTCTATCATTTGCATGGATAAGACCACTTTTATCAGCGGGGCCGCCTGCAATTACCTCCGCTACTTTAGTATAATCGTTTTCAGTTTGCAAACGAGCACCAATACCTTCAAGTGATAAGCTCATACTTTGCTTAAAAAGATCGGCCGCTTTTGGAGAGAAGTAATTAGTGTGGGGATCATACGCTTCTGTGATGGTGTTCATGTACATACTGAATACATCCTCACTGTTGTATTGGGTAAGCGACTTCCTCAATCGCTCATAACGCTCGGTTAACATCTTTTCAATTTCAGGTTGTGCCTTGCCTGCAAGCCGCAAGCTCAGTGCCTGACTCTTTATAATTTTACGCCATACCTCATTGAGCTCAGCTTCATTTTTACACCATGGTTCCTTATCCCGATCAGATTGATACACCTCGTTCACTAAATAATCAAACTGTTGTGGGATCAGTTTTTTGAGTATGTAATCCATGCGCTGCTCAAAGCGATTATGGAACACCGAATAGATTTCGTATGCGGGATTAACATTTTCAGATCGTGTTAAATTATCAATCTGAAGACGATACTTCTCGAAACTTGCAAGATCGGATGCCAGAAAATAGGCCTTATTATTATCCAAACTATTAAAGTAAGCATCTAGAATTACAGACGACAATGAGTCATTCATTTGAAGCTTACTGTAGTGATTGTTATCCAAAATAGTAACGACAGCCTTGGCTTCCTTACCGTAAATTGATTTGGGTTTTAAATGAGTAGTATCTGAAACATTAAAACCATTTGCTGTTGCGAATGCTACTAGCAATACAAAAGAGACTAAAATTGATTTCTTCATCTTCACTTATTTACCTTTCTATGGACAAAACACATGCCCCAATTAAATCGAAGAACGCATTAAACTAATATAAGTTCTAATTCACTTTTTCAGAATCATACTCACCCAAAAACTTTTGAGCCTGATCAAGGGTAGGGAATTCAAAGAATTTCTTACCCGTTATAGCTGAATGAATCTCTACACGAACAAGGTCTATATTCTTGTTTTTCAGGAAACTAAGCTTGCTCGCCTTCGCGTAATCATTTGCCTCCTTAGTTGAAATGTTAAACGAAGTGGCACGAATTGATTTGCAATAAAGACACTGATAATGTTTGATCAATTCACCCGGAGAGTTGGCATCGGGCTGGCGCGTTATCTCCTCTCGAACAATCTTCATGGTATGGAATTCACAGCTGCCACATTTGTATGCTTGTAGGTAGCCGGGATATTTATCGATTTGAACCTCACCCGTCTTTTCATCTATCCAAACATCATAATCAATAGAGAATACATCTTCCTCAGCTTTCATCCCTTCCTGAAGGTGAACATCTTCTTCTTCTTCACTTAACAACCGGAGCTTATTTCCACTCTTTCCAACTCTGGGCATGTAACGCCACTTTCGCAATTTTTTACTGAGAATGGTTGGGTAGTAGAAATCAAGAATGAGAAAGGCAACATAGGATATCAGGGTTCCACCGGCAATGGATACAAAGAACAAAACGAAGAACCAAACCCCAATTTGACTTAGATCACCAAGTCCATAAAAGTTAATGAGCATAAGCACAGAAATACCAAAGCAGAGAAAAACCTTTTTGTAATTCTTTACCTCATGTTCGTTGATGATATCATACTTGGTTTTATAACTGCTTATGGAAGCTACTTTAAGGTTATGAGCAAGGTAAATGATAATACCAATCCCAGCCATAACGATAGAACCTATC
>DAIQPD010000303.1:0-3605 GCA_036787535.1 Chryseolinea sp. | reverse complement strand
ACTACAAAAAGGACCGGGTCCGCTATCAATCCATTCATTCAAAGAACGTTTTAACCTCCAAAGGTTAATCGAAGTTTTTCAACTTGTGGGAGTGATGATCCTACCGATCAACATCCGTTTCTAAAATTTCGGAGTGCAAATGTAAAGTAACTGAAACTACTTTACAACAACTATTTCAAAATATTTTTCCGACTGCGCAACTTGCAAAAGGGCTTCAAATGTACTCCAAGGATCATAAAGTGCAAAAGTATCCTACATATTTTAGGAGGATGAACTATGTTAAACTTCGAGGGGATTTTTGTGAATGAATATGGCTACCTGATTATTAACAGGTTATGAGAATATTTAATCCTATTTAAATTTTTGCTTTTTATACAGCGGAACGGTACTGCAAGGCTCACCAAACATTAAACTGCTGACATAATTCATCAATTGATTTGTTGCATCAACATAAATAGATGCCGGAACTTCAATTTTACTGCAACCTTTCAGTACAACTTTGGCATTTGTATATATTGACCAATCAACTTTTTGTAGCGCTTTTCGGAAAATTTCTATTTCCAAATCAGCAATTGTTCCAAATACAACATCTTTTGCAAAAGGTTTTAGAGCAATACTAATTAACATGTACGCCCAAGTTGGAATGATCGCATCAGTGGAACAAGTAATCGCGACAAATTTATTTTGATACGCTGACCAATCATGAGTCTTAATAAAAGCTCTGAAATCTTTCTCCTTCAAAATAATTCCTTCGTACAACTGACCTGTGATATCTACTAATACACGTTCACCTGGCTGGTAGTATTCTTCCAGATCAAACGTGATCAATGAATAATTAGAAACCTTATTTACTATTTGATCTTCCGTATCCATGGCTCATAAACATAAAGATTAGGCGATTTTGTTCTCCAATGGCTTCTTTATTAGAAACTCTTTTAGATAAAATGGCTCTGCATTACCTACATCTTCTATTTCTTTATTCAGTAGTTTCTGATACGCCATCGCACCAACGTGTTTAGCCGATAGATATATATCCTTAATAAAAAGAGCATTGTGATGTGTAATTACATCTTCACACTTTGCTGAACCGCTTCCAAAAAAAATAATGGGGTGACATTCCAGTTGCTCCGAAAACGAAAGCGCATTTATGACTTTCGCTTCTGTTGGTTGCAGTATATTTAGCTTATCATCAGACAGTAAACAATACACTTCCATTCTTCTTGCATCGATCATTGGACAAAGAAATGCTTTGCTAATATTCACTTGATTCATTTGGTATGCCAAAATCTCCAATGAATTAATTGAGATAAGTGGAATACCCAGAGCATAGCAAAGGCCTTTGGCAGTCGATATACCTATTCGTAATCCAGTATATGAACCTGGACCCGAAGAAATTGCTATGGCATTTAGTTCAATTAATTCAATTGAAGTCAATTTCTTTACTTCATCAATAAGAACAGCCAATTTAGAAGCATGCGATTGCTCAACATGAACTTCAGCAATTGCAATAAGATCCTGTCCACGATGAATTGCAACTGAACAAACCGTGGTTGAAGTTTCTAAAGATAAAATCAGAGCCATTATTTCGGAAGAAGAATTTTACTGTACACTGAGGAGTTACCTAATATACGTTGAGCTTCTAATACTACTTTATCATCACGTAAAGAAACTTCAGCTTGTCCTTCATTTAATTCATAGTGAAACGCTATTTCAGATTCAAGAATCTGCTTGATTTCAGTTTTAAATCGAATTAAATCATTCGCTTTATTGGCTTCTATTTTTGCCTTTAAACTTTTAAGCTGAGGTTCAAGCTCTGTATAATAACGTTCTTGCTTTGCCGCATCGATCAACTGCTTTGTGTTTTGATCCAATGCTGTGGAGTAGGAAAACTTTTTCTCTTGAAGAAAGAGAAAGAAATCTTCGTAAGCCAAGTCGGATAATTGAAAAGTTTTTAATGCAGGCTTTGTTGGATTCTCAGAACAATACCGCGTTGCAAATTCAAAAATCAAGCCCTCTGAAAGAAGAGCTGATGTTATGGTTCCTAAGAATTCATCTTCAACAATGACATCCGGATCGAGGCCTCCACCATCATAAACATTCCGACCTCCTTTTGTTTTGAATTCCACTTTTAATGAATCTGCAACTCTGGTTACAGTTCCATCATCTTTTCGGTGAGCATAATCCAATGCCTGAATGCACCTGCCGCTGGGTATAAAATATTTTGCAGTTGTTACTTTTAGCTGTGCATTGTACGATAGCTGCCGTGTGGTCTGCACCAATCCTTTTCCAAATGTACGGCTGCCGATCAGCACTGCGCGATCATAATCTTGCAATGATCCTGCTACAATTTCAGAAGCAGACGCGCTGCCTTCTCCAACTAAAACAACCAATGGAATAGTAGTATCAATTGGACTATTCAATGTTGTGTATGATTTATTCCAATCATCCATCTTGCCTTTTGTAGAAACGACTTCAACTCCTTTCGGAACAAATAAACTGACAATATTGACAGCTTCGTGCAATAAACCTCCCGGATTCTGACGTAAGTCAATTATTATTTTTGTCGCACCCTTCTCCTTCAATTCAACTACAGCATCGGATACTTCCCGTGATGCTCCCGGTGTAAAATCGTCTAGTCTTATATAACCAACCTCAGATGATACGAATCCTACATAAGCCAGATTGCTTAAACTTATTTTACTTCGGGTAATATTAAATACCTGTTCGTTTTTTTGACCATATCTTTTGATTCTTAATTCAACCTCTGTTTTAGGTTGCCCCTTTAGCATAGAGCTGATCTCCGATGTTGATTTCCCCTGAACTGATTTTCCATCCACCGAAATAATTTCATCGCCAACTTGAATGCCTGCCTTAAAGGCTGGGTAGTCTCTGTACGGTTGCGTTATTAAAACTTTCTTCTGAATAATACCAATCAATGCTCCAATTCCACCGTACTGACCTGTGGTGCTGATGCGAAAAGACTCCATCTCTTCTTCAGGAATGTAATCGGTATACGGATCAAGAGACTCCAGCATACCATCAATGCCTTTCCGAATTAGCTTTTGAGGTTCTACGTCCTCTACATAGTAGGCGTTTACTTCTTTGAAAAGTGTTGCAAAAATGTCGAGGCTCTTCGCGATGTCGAAATATTTTTCAACAGGCTTTCGAAAAGCAAAACCCGTTAAGAGTATTGCAAAAAGAATAACTGACCATTTTAATTTACGATGCATTTCTCAGGCGCTTAAAGGTTTTCACCAATCGTTCGTGAATTTGTGCTGAAGGCAAAATCTCTTTGACACTATAAATATACGCGATCTGTAATTTCTTATCGAAAGGTAGAAGGGTCTTGTTGAGTCTGTAAGCTTCACGCATTCTACGTTTGATCAAGTTGCGATCAACGGCTCTTTTAAAATTGCGTTTGGAAACGGAGATTAAAACCTGATGGAAAACACATTCCGGATCAGGATTATGCATAAAATAAACCTTGAATGGGAATAAATAAAAAGAGGAACCCTTGCTGAAGAGTTCCTGTATACTTTTTTCTTTCGTAATCTTTTCTTCCTTACGGAATGTAAATTCCCCCATGAGGCTGAAATTAATCAATC
>DAIQPD010000079.1:0-17745 GCA_036787535.1 Chryseolinea sp. | reverse complement strand
CCATGATTTTACTAAACACCTCCTATAAAGCACATGACTGGGCGGATCGTGTCATTCTCCGGCATGAGAACACCATACCTACTGCGGTGAATGATCGAATTGAAATTTTGGCGAAAACAGAATTGCACACCAATCCTACACACGGACTTTATACTGACCCTACATTCACGCTCGAGCGATCTATGGATGAAGCCATCCAAAATCCAATTTATGAAACGGAAGATTATCAGGGAGTGCGTGATGTGCTTGCTGTTATTCAGGATGTTAATGTGATCAGACAATTTATAAAACTGATCGAAAATCAAACCATCATTCTGGCAGACGGACATCATCGCTTTGAAGGATCACAGGTTTATAGGAAGCAACAACAAGCGCTCAATCCAAATCACACCGGTAATGAAGGATACAATTTTCATTTGATGTACCTCACCAATACAGAAGCCGATGATCTGAGAATTCTACCAACCCATCGGCTTATAAAAGGCATCAAGGGTTTTGATGAAGAAACCATTCTTAAAAAATTAGAAGAAGATTTTATAATCAAGCCCGTTGATTGTGCTGATACCTTAAATGAAATCATTGCCGGAAAAAAATGGGCCTTTGGATTAATGTTTAAAGACACCGCCTATAAGGTACGCCTTAAACCAGAATCGTTTAACAAAATGAATTGGCCGTTTCCGGATGAAGTAAAAGCGCTTGACCTTACGGTAATGCATTATTTTATAATCGAAAAAATACTGGGCATTCCCGGCAAAGAACAACGTCAATCCCTTCATTTGGATTTTGACCGGAGTTTTTCTGAATGTTTGAAAAAAGTAATTCAAGGCGATGCACAATTGGCCATCATTACCAATGAAGTTTCCATTGAAGAAGTAAAGCAAGTTTGCAAAAGTGGATACACGATGCCGCAAAAATCTACTTACTTTTATCCGAAGGTTATTGGCGGTTTTGTTTTTACTTCTATTAAGGAAGAAGAGTTTAGGATGGCTGACTATTCACCGTTCTAAGTTCTAAGTTCCATGTTTCAAGTTTAAAGTTGCTGACGCAAACATTACAATGAATCGAAAAATAATATTAGCATCGAGTTCGCCACGCAGGCAATATTTAATGAAAGAAGCGGGCTTTGATTTTACAGTGGAGAAACCAGACGTGGAAGAAAATTTCCCGGGTGAATTACCCGTGGAGCAAGTCGCAAAATATTTAGCAGAAAAGAAAGCTGAATACTTTCGTTTAGATATGAAGAATGAGATTGTGGTGACAGCCGATACAGTCGTAATTCTAAAAGGCAGCATCATGAACAAGCCTGTCGATCGAAACGAAGCCATTGCCATGCTGAATGCGTTATCCGGAAATACACATCATGTAATGACCGGTGTTTGCATTATGTCGAAAGAAAAAGAAATTAGTTTTGATGATACAACCGAAGTTACCTTTCAACCCCTTACCTCATCTGAAATAGAATTTTATGTTGACAACTATAAACCGTATGATAAAGCCGGTGCATACGGAGCACAAGATTGGATTGGAATGGTGGCCATAAAAAAAATTACGGGCTCGTATTTCAATGTGATGGGATTACCTATTCATTTAGTGTATCAATATCTTCATAAAGATTTTCTTCTATCAAAAGAAATATGAAATATGATGATACGATAAGGTTAATCAAATCATATTATTTGCATTCATCCAAATAAATCCGTTTGGCCTCAACTAACCCCAGAGCAGAGGCCTTTAGCAAATCCTCACATCCGGTTTTTGGTTTTATGTTATTCTTGCAGGTTCCGATTATGCTATAAATTTGTGCTTGCTCTTCTTGTGTAGGATATAATCTTAATGCCCTTTGCAAATCATGTATAGAAAGTTGGTCATTTGCTAAGTAATAATTAGCAAAGCCTCTAGCCAAAAATACTTGTTTCGTTATAATTTTCTTTCCGCATTTGTTCAAATACGGCAGTACCTTATAGTAATCTTTTCGAATTAACAGAATCACTCCTACAATCAAATTTACTGCCTCATCATCCGGATAATGCTTTAGATAAATCCAGGAATCTTTAAGTGCCGCATCATAATTATTCAGCTGGCTATTTACTAAGGCTCTATCTTTCAATACATCGAGATTGCTACTATCAATAGAAAGTGATTTATTTAAATCATTCAGTGCAATTTTGTAATCGTGAGTTTCAATCGCAACTCGTGCTTTTGCATGGAGAAAAGTTTTCTCATTTACATAAAAATGTCTTGAAGAGTCGTTGTCAGCTTGAGCCGATCTGATTTCATCTTTCATCAAATAGGCATACGCCCTATAAAGAAAAAGAGTGGAATCTTGGTATCTATATTGACCATATGCCCTGTTAAAGTCTAGTATACTTGAGTCATATTGGTGAAGGTTCAAATAGGACCTTCCCCTTCTCACATAAGCATCAATTACATTAGGATTAATTTTTATCACCTTTGAGAACTCCTCAATGGCTTCATTGTATGCATGCAATTCATGGAGCAGCGCTCCCTTACTCAAGATGTTATAAGTTGATTCAGGGTAGACCTCAATTAATTTATCAAAATAAAACAAGCTTTTATTGTATTCGCCCGTAGCATGAAAAAACCACACACTATCCTGATACTCATTATATTGTGTTTCCAAACTTTTGATCTGTCCAACGGAATTGGTGACTCCTAAAACAGAAAGATGCAAGATGAGAATAGAAGCCAACGATTTGCTATTAAACATATAGCGAACTTTGAACCTCGCTTTGATTAATGGCTACCGTCATGTTTTTCATGCCCACCATACCACGCCTCTTGCAATGCATGAAACTGGTCATGCAAATCAGTTAATGATTTTGCTAGCGTAGAGTCTGCTTCCGTTTTAACGGCTGTTGCGAAAAGTTTAGTGTCCTTTTTTAGCTTCGTTAATTTTTCCTTTACCGCATCTGTATTTACCTTTTCAGGTCGTGGCGATTCAAACCAGACATTTGCCAGAGAATCCATTTCTGCTGCGTACTTTTTTGCAGGCTCAAGATTAGCAGAGTCTTTAAACGGATGAAACGATTCTGCCATGCTCATGTGAAATTCATCCATGCCTTTCCAGACAGAATCATTAGCCATCGCTTCATGATCATGATGTTCTTCGTGCTTCCCTCCGCAGGAAAATAAAAAGGCTAGTGTAGCTAAGGATAATAGTGTTGATAATTTTTTCATCTCTCTAAGGTATTTTAAGTAAAAGTATAAAATGAAACTATAGTGTTGCAATAATTTTCTACGAATCCAATCAATTTTCATTTCGTCTACGCTTTCTTTGTTTTCTTTGTCGTTCCAACATACTCAAAAATTTCTTTAGGGCATCGGTATAGAGCGTTACAAAGAAAACGCCCGTCATGCTCCAGATCACTGCCAGATTGAAGTATACGGTATCAAATGTTGTTCCTCCAAAATACTTCGTGGGTTGAAACAAGTTTGCTCGAAAATCAAGAATACTCTTCGGTTTATGATCATCGGCATACACCGGATAAATTTTCTGAATCAATTGGCCGTCATACTCAACAATGCGTTCGGTGGTATTAATATTCTTCACGGCATCCGAAACCGCCTGATTAACCAAACGTTTCTTTTGTTGTTCGTAAACTTTTGCCATCTCTGGTGTAGCACTCAATACAGCTATGATGCTGTCCTTGCTGTGCATTGCTCTTTCTAATCGCATCCCGTAATAGGCTTTCAAAACCGTAAGGAAGTGATTCGCTTTCATGTAAACGGTAGAATCAAATTTACCTATTGCCAGCTCTTCTATCTCTTTAAAATTGTCGGCACCCACAAACTTTAATTCGTTTGAAATTTCCGACCTCAATAAAGAAAGTGATTGGCTCATTTTCTCTGCACGTGTATTGCGCCAGTCTTCGCGCTGATTCAAACAATATTCTAAATTCGATTCCAGTTCAGGTATATAGTAGATCCGCTTATACTCCGCTTCAGCAGAAATTTTATCAAGATCATAAAACTGTTTTTCGAAGGCATTATCTTTAAACTGCGTAACCATCAATGCTTCGAAGGCCCACCGCGAAGCCATTACCTCTCCCATGAACGGCACGCCAATCGGCTTACCAACCTTCGGATTAAATTTATCAAAACTGATCACCACACCACTCAACAGAAGTTGCGGAATTACCAGCAGCGGAATCAAAATATAAATGGCGACTGCCGAATTAAAAGCCGAAGAAATATTTAAGCCCAACATGTTGGCAAAACAGGCACAGCTAAAAAGGATCAGCCAATACCTAAACTCGTTTACTGGAATTTCCAGAATAAGATTGCCAACCACAAAAAACAAAAAAGTCTGAATGGCTGAAATCAAAAACATAATACCCACCTTCGAAACCAAATAACTGCTTCTACTCAAATGAAGAAATTGTTCACGCTTTACGATTTTCCGATCCCGGAAAATTTCTTCCGCACTTACAGTCAACCCAAAAAATAAAGCCACCACCACACTCATAAAAAAGTAAACCGGAATGTTGTGGTTGTTGTAAAAACTATACTGTCCGTTACCACTAAAAATATTATAGTACTTCACCATAAAGGCAATGAAAAACGCGAGTACAGGTGCCTCCAGTAAATTAATATAGAGGTATTGCGTATTGGCAAGCTTTGCCAACACATCACGCGTACTGAAAACACTCCATTGCTTAAACCAATTCGGTATTTCCTGCGCTACCGGTAACACATCTTTTGAATGTGACAATTTTGGAACCTTAATCTTTTGTTTAAAATACTGATACCATTGTCCCGGAGAAATTTTTCGGGTATTGGTCAGTCGTCCATATTCGTTTACAACCTTTGTCTCAATGATGCTGAAAATTTGTTCCGGGTTTATGTTACCGCATTCCGGACAAGCACCCTGCGATTTATTAGCAGCATTCACCATGTCTCGGAAATAAATTACAGCGTCAGTAGGATTGCCATAATAAATTTGAAAACCGCCCACATCTAAAATGATTAAGGTATCAAACAATTTAAAAATATCGGAGGACGGTTGGTGAATCACAACAAAAACCATCTTACCTCTCAACGCCAGTTCTTTCAACAAGTCCATGATGTTTTCAGAATCGCGTGATGAAAGTCCGGAAGTAGGTTCATCTACAAACAGAATGGTAGGCTCTCTTAAAAGCTCGAGGCCAACATTCAATCTTTTTCGTTGTCCGCCACTAATCGTCTTATCCATCGCAGAGCCAACCTTCAAATCACGAACCTCTGACATGCCCAGATTCGTCAGGACTTTTTCAACCAATACCGTTGTTTCCTTTTTTGAATAATGGTCAAAGCAAAGACGCGCGGCATAGTATAAGTTTTGAAAAACAGTTAAGTCGTCAATTAGCAAATCATCTTGCGGAATGTATCCAATAACACCTTCTACCTTTTCAGGATGTTCATGAATATCAAAACCATTTGCAATTACGCGTCCGCTGGATGGCTTTTCACTTCCATTCAATACACTTAACAAAGTAGACTTTCCGGAACCACTCGCTCCCATCAATCCCACAAGCTTACCTCCATGTTCGGCAATATTGATGTTTTGCAAGCCTGCCCTTCCACTTTTAAAGTGGTAAAAGATATGATCTGCAGTAAACGTGATTTCCGCCCTACTTGTATCGGTCAAAAATTTTCCAACAACGTCACTAAAATAAATTGAGTCTACCTTATCACCACGGA
This sequence comes from Chryseolinea sp., assembly GCA_036787535.1. GTDB lineage: Bacteria > Bacteroidota > Bacteroidia > Cytophagales > Cyclobacteriaceae > Chryseolinea. Next base: position 12,045 of record DAIQPD010000079.1, on the reverse strand, counting down.
TGGTGCTTCCGGTTGGGAATACATCAATCTTCCTGCTTCGCAGTAAGATGCTGTTCAGGTAAAGCGTGGTAATGCCTAAGTATTTAACAAAGTACAATTCAACACTCGGCAACCGAAGGATTGCAATCAAACCCGTTAAGTTCTTTTCGATGATGCGTGGCCCATCATATTTTCCTTCACCTGAACCCTCATCAATAATCAATACATGCTTGGAGGAGAGCTCGTCAATATCCTGGCCTGTTACAAAATTTGTAATTTCATTAATATCCGATTTGGAAATTTTAAGTGCCTTCCCAACATAAAAAATAAGATTGGCCTGGCGTTCTGAAATTTCAAAATCGGCATAAACCAATTCAACAATTTTAATCACTAATACAAGCTTCTGCTGCGTGGTGAGTGCCTGGTTAACTTGCCTGGCAATTTGCATGATCTTCGCCCAATCGTCTACAAATTGTTGCGTATCATTATCTAGGGTGTTCAGATCAAGTGGTACGTGCTGGTTCTGTGCATTACTCAGTTCATCAAATAACTTCAGGTAATTCGGAACGGCTTCACGGTTTAAATGAAGGCTCAGAAATTCTTTTATGTTTGCGCGCTCATCATCAGTAATACGCTCACGCGCTACGATGGCAAAAAGTTGGATAACCGCACGAAGAAGATCTTCACTCATAGTGTTAGTCGAGGTCGCTAAAAATAAGAATTAAATCAGGGATTTAGGAGACAATCAGCCCAACAATACATCTTTTTTAAGAGTTGTAGTTTCGGTATTTAATGCGTAAGACTTTAATCGATTTTAGTCTTCGTAGGCACTATCAATTGGAAAACAAGCGAAAGACCAATAACGGTAGCGCATCCAATGATGTTATATAAGAGAAAGGCAATGTTGGTGTTTTTAAAACAATACAACACCAATGCTTCCGCAAGAATCGCTGACCAGAATACAGCGGTACCTTGCACACGCTTAACATAAAATGCTACCAGAAAAATACCCAGTATGGTTCCATAAAATAAAGAACCAACAATGTTGACAAACTGAATAAGGTTCTCGGCAAAACTGGCGAGTGTTGCAAAGACCATGGCGAGTAAAGCCCACAAAGCTGTAAACAGTTTTGATGCTTTTACATAATGCTCAGGTGATGCTGATGGCTGGATAGCTCGTTTATAGATATCCACCGTAGTGGTAGAGGCCAGCGCATTGAGTTCGCCAGCCATAGAAGACATAGCAGCTGAAAACATAACGGCCAACAATAACCCAATAATACCATGTGGTAAATAACTCAATACAAAGTTGAGAAAAATATAATCGCGGTCCTGGGTCTTTGCACCGGGAATCGCTTTGGCAATGGTTACCTTAACCGAATCGCGAATGGCGGTTTCATTTTTCTGAAAGCTCTTGATGTTGTTGCGTTCCTTTTCAATGGCCACTTCATCTTTTGCATGAATGGCCTGCACAAGATTGTCAACGGCTGTTCTTCGCTGTCGATATAATTCATTGTATTGATTATCCAACAGAAGGAGCGTATCCGCCTGAACTGTTTGCATGGCACGCTCTTTCAATACCTTGTTATGAAAAACAGGCGATTGATTGAAAAGATAAAATACAAAAACCAACACACCAATAAACAGAATAATAAATTGCATTGGTATTTTAAGCAAGCCATTGAAAAGCAATCCAAGTCTGCTTTCGGTAATAGAAGTTCCGCCAAGGTATCGCGCAACCTGCGATTGATCTGTGCCGAAGTAGGACAAGAATAAAAACGTACTGGCAATAAGTCCTGTCCAGATATTATAACGATCATTCAGAATCAGGTTTACCTTTTGAAAGATATTGAGTTCAGCGACACTGGAAACTCCTGGTGGTAAAGTGCTCTCAATATTAGCAGGAAGAATGTTTACGATTTTGAATTTCCCCAATTCACCTGCAAGACTTATGGTGTCGCCAAATGAAATCGTATCTGGAAGCATAACGAACGCCAACACTCCGGCAAGGATCATCCCACCCATAATAATGGTAAGCTGATAGCGCTGCGTGAGACTTACTGCTTTTGTTCCACCAGAAATTACATAGACAATTACAAGCAATCCAATCAACACGGTTGTGATTGAAATGGGCCATCCTAAAATAGTAGAGAGTACAAGCGATGGGGCAAACAAGGTAATGCCCGCTGAAAGCCCGCGAAGAATTAAAAACAAAATAGCCGCAAGTGAACGAGTTTTTACATCAAAACGTGACTCGAGATATTCGTATGCTGTGTAAACTTTTAAGCGATAATAAATTGGAACAAAGGTTACAGAGATAATAACCATGGCAAGAGGAAGCCCGAAATAAAATTGAATAAACTGCATACCATCTTCAATGGCCTGACCAGGTGTTGAAAGAAAAGTAACAGCGCTGGCTTGCGTGGCCATGATGGAAATGCCAATCATCCACCACTTCATGGAATTGTCGCCCTTCAAATAGGACTCCATTGTCTTACTACCGCGCGTCTTCCAAACGCCATAGCTTACAATGAAAAATATAGTAAAGATTAAAACAGACCAATCAAGATAGTTCATGCAAAAGATTGGGTTAACCAAAAATACAACAATACCTGAATGACCAACGCACCGAGAACAAGCCAGTACCACTTTTTCCAGGAGCTGAAGATTGGAGGTTGGTCGTTTGGCATTGTTTAAAGTTAATCGTTATTAGTTAATCGTTATTAGTTAATCGTATTAAAATATAAGTTCTGTTGAATTCTATTATTAACATTTTACACCATTGAAGCTTGCAGACGTTCACACTCAAAACCCACACCAAGATTAACGTTTAACACTTAACCATTAACCTACTTCCCAATAGAAACCATATTCGCGAAAAGCTTATAGGCACCTGGAACACCTTCCGGCAACTCACGGAAAAATGAAAGTCCGGTATAAATGTAATAGCCCTTGCCGTATTTCGCTATGAGTAAACTTCCATCTTTCGGTGTCTCGCCCTTGTCATTCATGGATAGTATGGCTTCAAAGTTTGGATCCCATTTAGATGGAAAATATAAACCGCGCTCTTGCACCCATCCCTCAAAATCTTTCGAAGTTATTTTGTTGGGTGTTGTCAAAACCGAATGATTGGTTTTAAGTATTCTCACTTCAGCATCTTCTTCTGTTACACGATCACGACCTAAGGTTAATTCATAGGGTGAAAATGCGTTGGTCGCTAAACCATTATTCGTGTTATACTGAACAATCACCGTTCCTCCAATCTTTGCATAGGCTAGCAACTCATTCATGATAAAACTGATTCGTTCATTCGTATTGACAGCTCGAATACCTAACACCACCGCATCGACACGTTTGAGGTTTTCCGCATTTACTTCTTCATCTGTCATTTCCCAAACTTCATAACCCATATTGCGCAGAGCGGATGGCACATCATCGCCAGCACCTTTGATGTATGCTATTAAGTTCCCTGTCTTTTTTAAATTAAGTCGTACCAGTTTGGCTTCTGTTTTTGGTAACAAGGTTTGAGGTGGAATATGATCATACGAAATGCTAAGCAAGGATTGATCGTATTCCTTTCCATTTATTTCAGCGATTGCTTTTATACTGGAGGTAATCTCATCCTTCGCTGGAAAAACCTGAAACGTTACTACCTTCTCCTCTCCTCTCGCTTTTAACTCGAATGGAGCGGAAGCAGGTTGCACAAACCAACCTGCAGGTACTTGAAGTTTTAAAGTTCCAGAGGAATTACCTCCACCCGATGCAATAATCTTAACATCAACGTTACGCGATTTGTCATCGCTGAAAATAAATACTGAATTAGAAAGGTTTAAAAATACCGGAGGAACAATCTCAAAAGGACGGTCGAGTTCACCCTTTACCCGATCGGTAGTTTTATAAATCAACGGACGAATTACTTTCATTTGATCGTTACCTATCCGCAAAGAAAAAGTAAATTGAATGGCAGGATCTTTTTCAGGTTTACCAATTAAGGTAGGGTCGTTTACGGTAAACAATCCAGTGCTATGGTTTTCTTTTAACCAATACGGATCCGAATAGGCAAGCGAAGACTTTACTTTTTTAGTGGTCTTAAAAAGAACGGGTATATTATTTTTTAGACTTGTTGTTGAAGCTGTGTCCATTTCCAAACCTTGTGATTCGATGCGGTCAACCATTACCTCGGCAGCAGAGCGGTTAACCATTTCAAAACTTGCTACGAGGGAACGATCAGGAGTACCAAAATAATTGTCGGCTGTTATTTCCAGGAATAATCCAAGGCAGTCACCAATCAGCTCTTCTACTTCATTTAATTTTCTTTTCTTCCAGATGCTATCCTCCAGTTTTAAAATCTCATTTCGGATTTGAAATAAAAGCGGAACACTTAAAGAAGGATTTTCCATTGCATATCCCTGGATTACCTTATCCACCAAAGGTTGAATCTTCTGACCACCTTTCACTCTGCTCCATGTGGTATTGACACCTTCAAAAATATCTTTCTCCGATTTATCACCTTTCACGTATTCCAAAAACTCCAAACGATCACCGCGCAAGCCGCGCGATCCAAAACCCTGACTCTTATGCTGACTTCTGCTGATGGCCGAAATCTCTGAGTACGATTGACCCAATTGATTATTATAGCTTCCAATATTTAACGCCACAATGCCGGGTGTATTTTCGTTGATGGTATTGTTCCACCATCTCCCGGTATTGGTATAGAGGCGCTTTGCCTGCCAGATACCAAATTGTTTCACTTGCTCCGGATATATTTTTGAATTCGCAGCAGCATCGAAGGCTTCTTGCGCAAGAATGGCGGATGCGGTATGATGACCATGTCCTGCACGTTCATCGGGAGGAAAGCGAGTGATGATAACATCAGGTTGATATTGTCTGAAAACTTTTACGACATCCGAAAGAATTTCATTCTTATTCCAGATCTGAAATGTTTCATCGGCCGACTTCGAAAAACCAAAATCATTTGCCCGTGTAAAAAACTGAATACCACCATCGATTCTTCTTGCTGAAAGTAATTCTTGTGTCCTGATTAATCCCAGTAAATCGCGAAGCTCAGGACCAATTAGATTTTGACCACCATCACCTCGTGTCATCGATAGGTACGCTGTTTCGACTAGTCTTCCATTGGCCAGATAAGTAATGATGCCCGTGTTTTCATCATCAGGGTGTGCGGCCACGTACAGAGCAGAACCTAAAACGTTTAGCTTTTTAAGCTTGAGTTGAATTTCCGCAGTATTGGGTTGATGTATTTGAGAAAATGAAGTAAGGGGAGCGAGCAGAATGAGAAAAAGAATACGGTTCATGCAATACAGTTTGCTGCTAATTAACGGAGAAAATCCGAAATGGTAGAAGGTTTTTATGTGTATAGGGATTTATTGGTTTAGGTGGCGATGTGGCGAAACAATTAAAGCCTTCACCTCGAAAGTTAATGTTACCAAAACGCATCATTCATTGAAAGAATTTTACGCAAGAATCTCTTTTATATTATCCTTAATTCTTCCAGCCAATTCATCGGTAGGTAAATCGTTTACATCCTTGCCAAAAGGATCTTCGATTTCCTCCGCGATCAGTTCAACACTGAGTAAAATAAATGAAATGAGGATTACAATTGGAATGGTTACATAACCAAATGTACTAACGAAGCCAAATGGAAGTGTAACAAGATAAATGAAAATAAATTTTTTGATGAACATTGAATATGAATACGGAATAGGTGTACTCTTGATTCGCTCACAAGCTCCTATAATATCAATAAAGTCCTTTAATTCCTTATCGAGGTTAATGAGCTGATCTCCTGTAAATGTTTTATTAAGATAAAGTTGATTTACTCTTTTATACAGACCCGATGATATTTTATTAGGTTTATGCTTCACCAGTTTTAGTTCATCAAAGAATTCTTTTTCAGGAATATCCAATTCGCCAATCATTACCCCGCTCCGTAAATGTTCTTTCATTGCAAAAACAAAATTGGGAATCATCCGCGAAAACCATTCGCGTTCGGATTGATGCTCAGTTCCCAGGTAAGCATTTAACTTAAGCGCAAGGTTTCGTGTGCTGTTTACAATACCACCCCACATCTTTCTTCCCTCCCACCATCTTTCGTATGCTGAGTTAGTTCTGAATACCAAAAACAAACCCAATACAATACCCAACAAAGAATGCACGGTAGTACTCCCCTGAAACTCGTGAGGTTGAAGCTTAAAGAAATCCAAAATAAGGTAACACACCAGTGCCGCAAATGCCACCATAAAACTCAACATCGGCCATAATGTTTTTATAACATGGCTACTATAGGCATGAAACACGAGGCCAATCCAGGCTTTGGGATTATATTTTACCATATCCGATTTTTAGGATTACAAATATAGAAGGAAGAAAAACAGTGCAGCAATTTTAGCTCGATTCTTTATCCAATAGAAATTTGCAAGAACAAAAAATGGCATTTTTAAAATTGATAATTTGATTTAGCCATTGAAGTCAGATTTTAAAGTAGATTAGCGACACAATTTGTGACTTATGAAAAAACGAACTTTCCTTAAAGCAATCTCACTCATTACATTCGTATCTATATCCGCCACTAGTATCGCGCAAGATTATCTCGTTACTTTAAAAAACGATACCATACGGGGCAACGTTAAGCCTTCGTTTGTCGGTTACAATTCAAAAGTACAGGTAACAACGACTGATAAAAAGAAAACAAGCTATCCTCTTTTTGAAATAAAGGCTTTCACTTTAAAAAAAGAAACCTATCATCCCATGAAAGGTCCAAATGGATACACGTTTATGAAACTTTTAAAAGGTGGATACCTTTCATACTATGCTTTTCAACTTCAAAATCAAGTTACGTTTGATGGTTTCTATCTAGGCAAGATGGATGGAACAGGAATAGAAGTACCTAATCTTGGCTTTAAGAAAGCGATGACAAAATATCTAAGTGATTGCGACAGTCTCGTCATTAAAATAGACAAGGGTGATTTGGGTAAACGCGATATGGAAGAAATTGTAGACTATTATAATAATTACATTAACAGTAAAACAGTTGATGAGAACAAGAAGATTGTTGCAGAGTCCGATCAGGGAAAGAAATTAACCTCATGGAATGCATTGGAAGAGAAACTAAAAAAACAAGCTGATTTTGAAGGCAAACAAAATGCACTTGACATGATCACCGATATTAAAGGTAAAATATCAAGGGGAGAGAAAGTTCCGGGCTTTATAACAGAAGGTTTAAAGAGCATCATCAATCCAACAGAATTGAAAACTGATTTGGAGAATGCTTTGAAAGAATTAAACTAAATCCTTCTTCCTTATTTATGTTTTAAGAAAGGTAATAATGCCATTACCTTCTCTTTATTCCTGAAAAGAACAAAAGCGCTGCAAATGGAAACAATGAGGCATAATGTAAAGAGATAGCCTCCGTCTCCTTCTACTTCAATTCCTAAAATAGTGAGGTGCATTCCAATCGCACCAAACATTAAGCCCAATGCAAGCCCGGCTCCAAGCCAGGCTGTTACATTAATTAAAAGTAAAACAGTCGCTACTAGCTCCAGCACACCAACACCCACTCTTCCCCAAGGTTCCATACCAACGGTGGTGAAAATATAAACTGATTCACTGGCCCCTGTGAATTTAAAATACAGGGTTTGAAACATGATTAGAGCCGCCAGCAGACGGACAGTCCAATAAAACACGGTTGAAGCTTTCATGAAGTAAAAGTATTTAATCCCAGGCTACTCAAATGTCTACCATTTGACAATTGTCACAAAAGTCATTGTCATTTTTTACCAAAATTTAGAACACCTTGTCTTATGAAATCTCTAAATCACTTCGATTGCAGAATTGCACTTTAAGTCACAATTTGGAAATAGACTATATTGTAATCAAATTCCAAACGATGCTTACTGTACATCCCGACATAGCCAAGGCGCAAACCATTTCCACTGACTTCTATCTGAAACCTGAATATTTAGAACTTTCAAAGGAAAATATCTTTGCCAATACCTGGCAGTGCATTGGTGATGTGGATCAGGTAAAAGAGGCTGGTTGGGTTACTCCTGTTAATTTACTTGAAAACTATATCAATGAACCTCTGCTCCTTTCAAGTGATAAACAAGGTGAAATACATTGTTTGTCGAACGTATGCACACATAGGGGTAATCTACTAGTTGAGCGACTTTGTAAACTAAATGACATTCGTTGTAAATATCACGGAAGGCGATTTCAGTTGGATGGTAAATTTACCTTTATGCCTGAGTTTAAGGAGGTAGAAGATTTTCCAACAGAGAATGACAACCTGACCAAACTTCCACTCTTTCAATTTGGCAAGTGGCTCTTCACTTCACTCAATCCAAAACATCCTGCGGAAGACTTCTTTAAGGAGATGATCGATCGTGTGGGATGGATGCCCTTCAACGATTTTCATTTCAGACCTGAATTATCGAAAGAGTATAAAGTGAAAGCCCATTGGGCATTGTATTGTGAAAATTATCTGGAGGGATTTCATATTCCGTTTGTTCATGCGGGCCTTAACTCCATTATTGATTATGGAAATTATACTACTGAGCTTTTTAAATATTCAAGTCTGCAATTGGGTTTGGCGAAAGAAGGTGGAAATGAAATTTGTTTTGATTTGCCCCCTACCTCACCAGACTATGGCAAGCGAGTCGCGGGTTATTACTTCTGGGTATTTCCAAATATGATGTTTAACTTTTACCCGTGGGGGCTCTCTATCAACATTGTAAAACCTACCGGACAATCAAGTTGTAACGTTTCGTTTTTATCTTACGTGTGGAATGAGAACAATCTTCGCATTGGTGCAGGAGCTAACCTTCATCAGGTAGAAATGGAAGATGAAGATGTTGTGGAGCATGTTCAAAAAGGAATCCGGTCACGGTTCTACAACCACGGACGATACTCAGTTAAGATGGAAAAAGGAACGCATCATTTTCATCGACTGATTGCTCAGTTCTTAAGTTGACATCAAACTAAAGTAATAGAACAACTAAACCGAATGATTTTGAATCGTGTGTTTGTTCACTTTGTTTTCTTTAGAGAATTTTCACTTTTGGTTTCTTATCATCTCCTGCATTTCGCTGTCCGTCAAAACATAGATAATACCTAATGACGCAACAACAATCATAAAAATAAGATAGCCTAAAATAAAAGCACCAAGCCCTTTAAAGAAAGCCTTGGTTCTTGAGTTATGAGTATAGAAATTGGAACAGGCAAAAGCAAAATATAGTATAGTGATTATAAATTGTATTGTTATACGTGCACTAACACCAGTAACCTTAAAAAGGAAAAGACTAAGTATGGTCATCCAATAGGCATGACCAAATACGTAAAAGGAAATCACTGCATGTTGCAATGAATTGTATCCGGATTTTCTGAAAAACAACCAGGTCATTAAAACAACTGGCATCACAACAGCAAAAGAAAATATTCGCATATTTTCACCAATAAAAGTTGACGTCCTTGTCTGTAATTCCTTTTCGAATGTCGTATTACCAGATGAAGTTCCCCCGAAAGCTTCCTGCGAGGCAGCAGAATAATCACTAAAGTTAATTTCTAGTATTGACATGATTAAAATAAAGAGTGTAACCATCAGAAAGAAGTATCCAACGGGTCCATAATACTTTATACGATTACCACGAATGTAATCTTTTGCTACTAACCCTGGCCTCAATGTTAAATCCCGAAACGTTCTCGGAAACATTCCATCAAATCCATAGATCCGCGATTGAAAATCGTACCACATGTTTGCAAATGTGATCTTCTTGGGCGGATTGGGTTGGCCACAATGTGAACAGAATGGTGTTGATACTTCCTGGTTACAGTTAATGCAAACTGCCATGATAAAGGGGTTTTGTGCTCAAGTTAATCAGCATTCACCATGAAAAAAAAATGAGTAACCCGAAATCTTAATTTCGGGTTACTCATTTAAAAGAAACTCAAGCGAGTACCTTGATACTATTATTCTACAACAAGAATGGAATTTTTCTGATCCTGATCACGGGAAGAATTACCTGTCATAATCACAAACTCTCCCGGCTCAATCCCATACTTCATGTTGATGTTGTAGAACGAAAGTTTTTCGGGTGTGATTTCGAAGGTAACGGTCTTCTGCTCACCGCTCTCTAAAGTAATTCGCTTAAAATCTTTCAGTTCCTTTACCGGGCGTGTAACTGAACTTACCTTATCACGAATGTAAAGTTGAACGACTTCATCACCTTTTCGGGCTCCGGTATTTTTAACATCCACGGTTACCTTAATGGATTCTCCAATCTTAATGGTAGAGCGTTCCAGTTTAGGTTCTGAAATATCGAAAGTGGTATAACTCAATCCATAACCAAATGCATAGAGGGGACTGACATCATCAAAAAGATAACCACGTCTTGCAGCAGGTTTGTAATTGTAGTATGCTGGCACATGACCAACGGATCGCGGAGTTGTAATGGGAAGTTTACCACCCGGATTATAATCACCAAATAAAACTTCGGCAGTAGCATTCCCTAATTCCTGACCGAGATACCAGCACTCGAAAATGGTCGGTACCTTATTAACCAATTTATTAAACGATAGAGGGCTTCCATTGAACACAAAAGCAATAACTGGTTTGCCGGTTGCTACCATGGCATCAATCAATTCATTTTGCCTACCTATTAAATCAAGGTCAGTGCGGTCTCCCATGTGTTCTCTGCTCCATGCTTCACGCGAAACTTGTTCATTCTGTCCGATAGCTAAAACAATTACATCCGCTGTTCGGGCTGCGGCAATAGCTTCACTAATTAACTTACGATCTTCTTCAATAGTAGGTACTTCTACTTTATCCTGGCTCCATCCACTGGTGGTTGTAATCTTGCAGCCTTCACTATAGGTAATTTTCACTTTATCGCCCACCTTTTGTTTAATACCATCCACGAAAGTTGTGAAGAACGTTGGCTCACCGCTGTATCCACCCAGTAAAAACCGATTGGCATTCGGACCAACTACAGCAATGCTCTTTACCTTGTTTATATCCAAAGGCGCAAGACCGTTATCATTCTTTAATAAGGTAATGGTTTGACGTGCCGCTTCAAGCGCAAGTGTTCTGTTTGCCTCACTCCCTATAAATGCTTTTGCCTTTTCGGGATCCATGTACGGATTTTCGAATAAGCCCATTCGGAATTTATATTCAAGCATCTTTCCAACCAATTCATCAATGAGCGATTCGGCAATGTATCCGCTGGTGACAAGTGAATCGAGTTTTTTAAAGCAATCAATTTCGGGTAACTCAATATTAACGCCTGCTTCGATTGTGATTTTTGCAGCTTCATTTGCATTGGCAGCTACATTGTTTCCAAATAAACCAGAACGATCTGCTAATTCGCGAACAGCATAATAATCAGAAACAACGTAACCTTTAAAGCCCATCTCGCCACGTAACACATCGCGAAGCATCCATTTATTGGCATGTGATGGAACACCATCAATTTCATTATAGGATGCCATTAAACTTCCGGGGCGTGCACGCTTCACCACTTGCGCAAAAGGATAAAAGAAAACTTCACGCAACACACGTTCTGAGATATTAGCCGGTGCAATGTTATTTCCTGCCTCGGGCCAACCATGTCCGGCCATGTGCTTTAATGTAGCCACTACTCTGTCATTACCTTTAAAAGAACCATCTCCCTGAAAACCATTAACTGATGCAACACCCATCTCACCAGAGAGGTAAGGATCTTCTCCATACGTTTCTTCTACCCTTCCCCAACGTGGATCGCGTGCTATGTCGACCACGGGCGAAAGTGCCTGATGCGCTCCACGAAGTCGTGCTTCTTTTGCAACTAATGTATATACCTCTTCTACTAATTCCGGATTAAATGTTCCTGCCAATCCGATGGGTTGAGGAAAGCTGGTTGCTCCTTTTGCGGCATGTCCATGCAGACATTCTTCGTGATAAAATACTGGTATACCTAATCGGGTTTCTTCAACAAAATATTTTTGAATCGCATTAGTCAATACAACAGTTTGATAGGGATCGATTCCGCCTTTTGTATCACTCGGTCTACCTAC
>DAIQPD010000302.1:0-3617 GCA_036787535.1 Chryseolinea sp. | reverse complement strand
TCTCGGTAGAGCATCAGGGTGCTTTTTCAATTTCACCTGATAAGTATGATTTACTCGATCAAAAAAATATTGGAGACAATCATTTTAAGTCTATTGTACAGATTAAAGGATCGTTAACACCCAATCAATTGATCCGTGATTTAACAGACGTAACAGAGGTGCAAAGTTTCATAGAAAAAATTCCAACGATGAGCGAAATATTTATCACACTGGTGAAAGGAGGTTCAGATGAATAAGATATGGTTAATCATTCAGCGCGAGGTTATGAACCGCGTGCAGAAAAAATCGTTTTTAATTGCCACTATTCTGTTGCCGTTAATTTTTCCGGCTATTATGGCTGTGCTGGTATATGTGGCAATGGAGCAAAAGAAGAATGCTGCTAAAAACATAGTCTATTACGTAGACGAGAGTGGATACTTTGCACCGGATACATCTAAATTTATTTTCAAAAAGTTTGATGGAAAAATTGAAGACGCAAAAAATGTGTTTAAGCTAGATGATAGTTACGGACTTCTATATGTTCCGGTGTTCGATTTGTCAGACCCAAAAGGCTTGATTCTTTATACAAAGACCAATGCAAGTGCAAGTGAAGAGAATGATTTTGAGAACATGCTTGAGAACCGTATCAAGGAATTAAAAATGCAAAAGATTAATATCGATCAAAAGATATTGGAGGATTTAAAAACGAATGTGTCTATCCAAAATGTAAACATTGACAAAGAGACCGGTGATGAGAAGAAATCAGATTCAGGTGTAATGACGGGTGTGGGCATGGCCGGAGGAATATTGATGTACATGTTCATCTTTATTTATGGCGCGCAAATCATGCAAGGTATCATTGAAGAGAAAACCAGTAAAGTAGTAGAGGTAATTGTATCATCCGTTAAGCCCTTCCAGTTAATGATGGGAAAAATTATCGGACTTGCCTCTGTGGGACTTTTGCAGTTTCTGATTTGGATTGTATTAATAACAACGGTGTCATCAGTCGTTCTAGGCATGTTTGGTTTAAAAATGCCACAACAGCAAATGATGGAACAAGTAGCTCAACAAAATCCTGAGATTCAACAGCCACCTGCTCTTGAAATCATGAATGCAATAAATGAGATTCCATTCAGTTACATTATTCCTGTTTTTCTATTTTATTTCTTAGGAGGCTATCTCTTATACGGAGCACTTTTCGCTGCTGTGGGTTCAGCTGTTGATAGCCCCGCAGAAGCTCAGCAATTTATGTTCCCTATCACTATTCCATTGTTGATCTCGTACTTAGGGTTATTCATGTTTACTGTTCAGGAGCCACAAGGAACGATCAGCGTCTGGCTTTCAATTATACCATTTACTTCTCCCATTGCAATGATGGGGCGCATTGGTTTTGGTGTTCCAATTGAACAGTTAATACTATCAATGGTGTTGTTAGTTGGTGGATTCGTAGGAACAACCTGGGCTGCCGGAAGAATTTACCGAGTAGGTATTTTAATGCACGGCACAAAAATCAATTACAAGGTTATGGCCAAGTGGTTTATGATGAAAAACTAAGAGGAAGTACGATTTTCGATTTACGAGGTACGATTTTCATGAGACCCTTTACGATTGGTAAGAAATCGTAAATTGTACCTCGTAAATCGTACCTTTCTTTTTGTTGATGACCTCCAAGAACCCAGCACCGTCACTCGATTTCTATCAGAACAACACCAAATTAAAATGGGTGGTGTTAGGGGTTTCTGTATTGATTAGTATTGGATCGATTTACTACACCAACATATTAGTTGATCAGCTTAAAGAGCGCGAACGTGAGCAAGTTCAATTATACGCCAAAGCGGTTGAGTTCTTTGCTAATGACGAAGGCTCATCTGGCGATGTTAATTTCATAGCTCAGGAAATCCTTTTTCAGAACAATTCTATTCCTATTATTCTGATTGACGAGAAAGGAAAAATCTTATCTGTTCGAAATGTTGAAGTAAAAGAAACCTGGTCAGCAAAACGAAAAGAGACTTTCCTTGAAAATCAAATTTCGCTGATGGGGAAAGCCTACGATCCCATTCGGGTAACGTTGCGCGATCCACAAACCAGTGAAACATTTGGAACCCAATATGTTTATTATAAAAACTCCTTCCTACTCACGCAGCTTATCGCATACCCTTTTATACAACTCTCAGTAATCGCCATCTTCGCATTCATCTCCTATTTGGCTTTCAGCTATTCGCGTACAGCAGAACAAAATCAAGTTTGGGTGGGCCTTGCAAAAGAAACCGCTCACCAATTGGGTACACCTATCTCATCGTTGATGGCGTGGATAGAGGTAATTCGGGAGTTCCCGGAAATGAAAGAAAAAGGAGTGGTTGAAGAATTGGAAAAAGATATTCAGAAACTTCGTATGGTGACCGAGCGCTTCTCCAGTATCGGCTCTACGCCAGTCTTGAAAAAAGAAAACGTGGTTCTGCTCATTAACAATGTGGTGAATTACCTTCGTCCCCGAGTATCATCCAAAATAAAAATGGAAGTGTATACCTTGTCTGAAAATATTTCAGCAAGTGTGCATGCCCCATTATTTGAGTGGGTAATTGAAAACCTCTGCAAAAATGCGGTGGACGCAATGGGTAACAGCGGCACCATCGCCATCAAGATTTTGAGAGGCAGCGAAGGAAAAGTCTTTATTGATATTTCAGATACAGGCAAGGGCATACCCCGGTCTAAAATTCCGATGGTATTCCGCCCGGGATTTACTACCAAAAAGCGCGGTTGGGGCCTGGGACTTACCCTCGCTCAGCGGATCGTGGATACCTATCACAATGGAAAAATTTCTGTAAAAAATTCTGAGGAAAATCAAGGCACTACCTTTCGCATTGCTTTAAATGCAGCGTAGCAAAGTACGATTTAAGAGGTACGAGGTACGATTTTGAATGCACTCACGATCATAAAACCTGCTGATTTGAAGAAAATCGCACCTCGAAAATTGTACCTCGAAAATTGTAAATCCCCCTTTGTACTTCATGCTTATCTACCTACTTTTGCGCTCGAATTTTTAAGATAGAAATCTCAACAAACCAGATAAAATGGCAAATATTGGCAAGATCACCCAGGTAATTGGTCCGGTAGTGGACGTGGCTTTCGATGGCGAAGGTTCTAAACTTCCGAACATCCTTGATTCGTTGATTGTAACAAAAGGCGATGGCACTAAAGTAGTGTTAGAATGCCAGCAACACTTAGGCGAAGACCGCGTTCGGACCATCTCTATGGAAGGTACTGAAGGGTTGGTTCGCGGAATGAAGGTGACTGACACAGGATCTCCAATCCAAATGACCATTGGTGAAGATATTAAAGGCCGTTTGTTCAATGTAGTTGGTGATGCCATTGATGGTATTCCTCAGCCAAAAGGCACAGGATCGCTTCCAATCCATAGAAATGCTCCAAAATTCGAAGATCTTTCTACTTCAACAGAAGTATTATATACAGGTATCAAAGTAATCGACTTGATTGAACCGTATGCAAAAGGAGGTAAAATCGGATTGTTTGGTGGTGCTGGTGTTGGTAAAACCGTATTGATTCAGGAATTGATCAACAACATCGCAAAAGCATATGCTGGTCTTTCAGTATTTGCGGGTGTGGGTGAAAGAACGCGT
>DAIQPD010000078.1:0-17773 GCA_036787535.1 Chryseolinea sp. | reverse complement strand
GCTCGAGCTTGAAACATTTCTTTACCGGGCATCGCACGATTTGCGTGGCCCCATTACCAGTATGCAAGGACTTTTGAATATTATTCGCCTGGAGAATAATTCTTACCTGCAATCCATTCATTTTGATTTTCTACACAAAACCATTCACAAGCTTGAACGAACATTGATAAAACTTATTCAGAAACATACCATACAACAAAGCACATTGTCGTTAGAGGAGATTGATAGCGTTTTGCTTGTGAATATTATTAACAAGGTAACCAAAAGCATGGCCTGCTTTCGCCCGCAAGATTTTGAAATTGACGTTCAGAAAGACGTCTCATTTGTTTCCGATATTTCCATGTTCACCATTGCCTTGGCGAACCTGCTTGAGAATGCTTTTTTCTTCAGTGAAAATTCGACAAATCCAAAAGTACTTCTCAAAGCCGAACAAGATCAATACGGTGTTAGTATATCCATTCTCGATAATGGTGCGGGCATCAGATCCGATATCAAGAATAAAATATTCACCATGTTTTTCCGGGGCCACGTAAACTCAACAGGTAATGGATTAGGTCTTTACCTAGTAAAAGGTGCGCTCGATAAAATTGATGGAAAAATAACACTCGATACGGAATCTGGAAAATACTCCAGGTTCACCATAACACTTAAAGCAAGTGAGGAAGAGGCTAAGTATGCATATCAATAGTAAATAGAACTATTGGCTTATGAAAACTAATACCTTAACCAAATCCCACATAAATTATAGCTTGTGTAAGTGACTCGCTGTTATGGCCTGTCTACTGTGTAATTCAATTCCGTTACCCCGCAAGTAAATTGTCGGGTAGTCAATAGTTTTAATTTTACTTTGTCTTTAATGTCAACAAACAATGGAATGCCTTGCCCAAGAATAATCGGATTAACAAATAGCCAGTAGCCGTCAATTAAGTTCTGTTGCATAAGTGAATGTGTTGCTGTCGGGCTGCCAAAAAGTAAAATATCATTACCTGATTGTTTTTTTATTTCATTTATTCTCTCTGAAAGGTTGTCGCTAATAACTTTTGTGTTAGTCAAACCTGAATCATGTATTGTCTTTGATAAAACAACTTTGCGAACTTTGCTATACCATTTTGAATGTTCAATATCGTGTTTGCTCGCTGTCGGCTTGTCTCCTGCTGTGGGCCAATAATTTTCCATCATCTCATACGTAACTCTTCCATATAATGCCGTGTCACCCTCACCTATCCGCTTACCAACACAATCAAAAATTTCTTGGTCAATTTTAATCCAGTCCATTTCTCCATTTGGTCCTGCTACAAAACCATCAAGGGATATGTGCATAAATGAAATTATTTTTCTCATGTAGTTCTACTCTTTAATTTTTATCTCTGTTTGATATTTTTTTACGATTCTGACTAGCGTTTATGTTAAGTCGTTGCTAGTTTAAGATTGCGAAATTGTCCCACGAAGCTAAACGTAATTTAAAAACTAAAACTACTAACTTAAACTGAACCCAAACAATGCACGTTCTATCTTCTGTTCAAGATCCATATGACTTGAATTGTTTGTAAAGTATCAGTGGCCACTATACCACATACAAGATATCAAAGGTTGGCATGATCTACATTCAGATCCACACTATCAAAAACTCAAAATAAAAGGCCCTGTCCTTGTCTTATCCTTATCCGAAATCGATTGCGGGTTCATTTATTTTAAATTGAGTAAAGGAAATTCGAAAGCCATACTTTCATTGCTATTTTTATTCAAACCAAACACCCCATTAACAATATGATGCGCTCAACAAGTATCGTTTTGGCATTGGCCATAACGCTTACCTTTCTTGTCGGATGTTCTCCTGATAAGAAAACGGATAGTCAAAAAGTAACTTCCCTCTCCGACCGAAGAAGTTTCGAACGAAGTCAGGATGAGGCCATCGAAAAAAAGATCGATGAACTTCTAAGTCAAATGACCATCGAAGAAAAGATTGGTCAGATGACGCAAATCAACAACTCACAGATTGTAACCAACTCCAACTGGGGTGCCGGCACCGATCTTCAAATCACCACAAAAGTAGATACAGCAAAATTGGGCACAATGCTACGCAAGTATCATGTAGGCTCATTCCTCAATGGTGTAGCCGAGTCTGCCGAAACCTGGTATCAGTTTAACAAAGACTTGCAGGAAACGAACCTGAAAATCTCACGCCTCAAGATTCCGATTATCTATGGTGTCGACCACATGCACGGTCCAAATTATTTGGATGGCGGAACCGTTTTTCCTCACGCCATCAATACAGCCGCTACCTATAACAATCAGTTTCCGGCAGACATGGCGCACGTAACGGCAATCGAAACGGCCGACCTTGGTCATCGTTGGTTATTCGCACCTGTTCTTGATCTTGCGCGCACACCTGTCTGGGGTCGCTACTACGAAACGCTTGGCGAATCACCTTATGTAGCAGCGACAATGGGAAGCATTTTTATCAAGACCGTTCAAAATGATCCGGACATTGCGCCATTAAAAATCGCAGCTACCGCGAAACACTTCTTTGCCTATTCCGATCCGAAGAATGGATGGGATCGTGGTCCTGCCGATATTTCTGAACAGACATTATACGAATTTCATCTTCCATCATTCAAAGCAGCAATCGATGCCGGTATTAAAACGGTAATGATTAACAGTGGCGATTTGAATGGCGAACCCGTTCATGCTTCGTATTGGGCATTGACTGAAATCTTACGCGATCAATTAAAATTTAAAGGTGTTGCTGTTACCGATTGGGAAGACATCATCCGCTTGTATCGCAACCATCGTGTGGCGGTTGATGAAAGAGATGCTACCCATAAAGCCATTATGGCCGGTGTTGATATGGCCATGACGCCTTACACCACTGACTTCTTCGATCACATGATGGCGTTGGTAAAGGAAGGTAAGATCAGCGAGGAGCGAATTGATCTTTCAGTAAGCCGCATACTTCGACTAAAATTTGAAATCGGATTGTTTGAAAATCCGTATCCACGCAACGATCGCTTTAACCGGATTGGTACACCCGAAAATAAAGCAAAGGCTCTCGAAGCTGCGCGCGAATCAATCGTGTTGATGAAGAACGAAAATGTACTTCCACTTTCAAATGCTAAAAATATTTTAGTAGCCGGCCCGGTGGCAAATCTTAAAAGTCCGTTGGGCGGTGGCTGGACCTTGCGTTGGATGACGAGTGATGAATCTCTATATCCAAAAGAGATGCTCACCGTTTACAGTGCGCTTCAAAAAGAATTTCCTACTGGCACAGTATCGCTTGCTGCCAATGCAGGTGAACTAAAAGCAAAAGCAGCAAAGGCAGAAGCCATTGTTTTGGCCGTAGGAGAAATGCCATACTCAGAAGGCTTCGGAAGTATTTCTGATCTTTCTTTACCTGACGATCAGATGGATCTTATTAAGGCTGCACAGTCAACCGGTAAACCTGTGATCCTGGTTATGATTAGCGGAAGACCAAGAGTGATTACTAAAATATATCCGGGATGCAAGGCTGTATTGTTTGCTGGTCTTCCAGGATTTCAAGGTGGTCAGGCTATCGCAGAAATTATAAGTGGTAAGGTAAATCCAAGTGCCAAACTGAGTTTCAATTATCCGTATGCTCCAAACAGACTTATACCGCACAATCATAAAATCAGTGAAGTATTGCTTGCGCACGAAATCGATAATCCAATTGCATTAATGCATTTTGGTACGGGTCTTAGCTACACAACTTTCGAATACAGTAATCTGACGCTAAGCGATTCTGTTTTAGCAAGTGATGCTTCGGAAATAAAAGCGAGTGTTACCGTAAAGAACACAGGAACAAGAGATGGTAAAGAAGCCGTGCTTTGGTTTATGCACGATGAGGTGGCAAGTCTCTCCCGCCCTATTCGTGATTTGAAATATTATGAGAAAGAATTAATCAAGGCAGGTGAATCAAAAACATTTTCGTTTACCATCAAACCACTAGAGCAACTTACCTTCCCGAATAAAAAAGGTGAGCAACAATTAGAAGATGGTTATTTTACATTGATGGTCGGTAATTTGAAAACACGTTTCAAATTGCAACGACCAGCACATAATTAAAAGACGTCTTTAACTTAAAAAGCTGCAAAGAGAATATTGAACATCTCTTTGCAGCTTTTTTATTTATTCTTATCTGGAAATTATTTTCGATTACTCATTCTTCAATGTCACTGCCGGATTAATTCTTGCCGCCTTCATGGTTTGAAGTCCCACCGATAAGAAAGCAATAATCACTACACCCAAACCCGCCAGCACAAACAACATCGGATTAACATCGATGTGATACGGAAACGACTGAAGCCAGTACTTCGCTCCATACCATGCCAACGGCCAAGCCAGAAGATTAGCAATCAACACCAGTTGAATAAATCCTTTCGAGAGAAGCAATACAACATCAGACGAAGTAGAGCCCAGCGCTTTGCGGATGCCAATTTCTTTTGTGCGTTGCAGCGTCATGAATGATGCTAAACCAAACAAACCTAAACACGAAACAAAAATGGCAAGCAACGTGAAGATGCTGAATATCTGACCAAACTGTTTATCGCTTTGATATTGTCTGTTAAAAAACTGGTCGAGAAAAAAGTAATCGAACGGATTGCCTGCAAAGACTGAATTCCATGAGCTTTCTAACGAAGTAAGAATTTTTTGATAGTCGTCCGATTCAACTTTAATCGCGAAGAACAGGGCGTATCCCGGATGGTACCGATACACTAAAGGCGAAACCGCTTCCTTCAACGACATCTGATGATAATCTTCCAGCACACCAACAACTTCTAAAGTATCGCCACCATGAATTACACGTTCACCAATGGCCGTTTTCGGATCTTTAAAATCTAGTGCTACGGTCATCGCACGATTCAGTATTACACTCTTGCTATCATTTGTATGATCTAAATCAAAATTTCTACCGGCCACAACATCCAAATTAAATGCGGGAACATAATCATGATCAATACCGATGGTATAACCTGATATGGAATTCTCTTGTCCAGTTGTCAATCTCCTGATGCCGGAGGCCCAGAATATTTCATCTCCCGGAACATTGGACGAAGCGGTCATACTTTTAATTCCCGGAATGCGCGCTGCATCAGCTTTAAGCGCTTCAATGTTTTGTTTAAATAATGAATCCACCACAACACCAGGTCCTTTCAACACAATGGTCTTGTTAATATCAATACCCAAGTCCTGACTGTTCATAAACTTAAGTTGCTGATAAACGATTATTGAACCGCTGATAAGGACAACTGAGGCTACGAATTGAAATACTACTAACGACTTCCTTAAAAAATTTCCTTGCACCGTATGCATCACTCTGCCCTTCAAAACAGAAACGGGTTTAAATGAAGAAAGCACTATGGCCGGATAAAACCCGGAAAGAATTGTCCCCATAAAAAATAATGCAATCACTAAAATCCAAAAGTCTTGTTGCATCATGAACGCAAGTGGAATGTTTCTTCCTGATAATTCAGAAAAGAAAGGCCACAACAATCGAACAGCAGCAATGGATATAAAGGCTGCTAATAAATTTACGATAAAAGCCTCTGCAAGAAACTGCCGCATCAACTGCCCTTTTTGTGCGCCCATTACTTTTCGAACTCCCACTTCATTCGCACGCTCAAATGATTTCGCTGTCGCGAGATTAATGTAATTCACCCACGCAATAATGAGTATGAAAAATGCAATGATGGTAAGCGCATAAACAGAATTGCCATTACCTTTCTCTTCGGGTTGTGATTCCTGTAAAAGATTTGCGCCTAAATGAATATCCAGTAAAGGCTGCAGAATAAATTCCTGTTTTGAATTGTATTTCTTCCAATCTTCTCCCCTGTCTTTCTGTAACCATGCATCCCATTTGGTTTGTAAAATATTTGCGTCAGTACCCGGTTGAAGTAAAACATAGGTATTGAAATCATACCAGCCCCAATTTGTTTCAGAACTATTATCCGATTCCCTGTTCAACGTTGCATACGAGAACATGAAATCAAATTTGATATGGGTGCTCTCCGGAAGGTCTTCAAAAATTCCGGTCACTTCAAACTTTCTGCTTCCATCCCACGAAATGGTTTTACCCATTGGGTCTTCATCACCAAAATACTTCTTTGCTGTACGTTGAGAGATTACAGTCTTATCTGGCCCTTTTAACGAAGTAGCTTCATCACCTTTCAACAATTTAATATCAAACACTTCGAAAACTGCCGGATCAGTGATCTGCATTTTTTCTTCGCGGAAAGAAATAACGCCTCGCTCAGGACTTTCATAACTGGCAATGCCACTTACCGGAAACAAACGCGTAAAGGCTTTCACTTCCGGAAAATTATTCTTCAACGCTGGCCCGACAGCCGGAACAGCAGCAGCACATTCAAAGCGAAGCTTTCCATTTTGAATTTGGTTGTATTGAATGCGATAAATATCGGGCGCCTTACTATGAAAGGTATCGAAGCTCCGTTCATATTTTACATATTGTAAAATAAGAAGGCTCGCCACCATACCGAGTGACAAGCCAACCACATTTAGAAATGTAAATGATTTGTGTTTCAGAAAATTTCTGAGGGCAATGGTGAGGTAATTTTTAATCATGGTGTTTGGGTTTGCAATTTTTTAAACGACAAAGCAAATCGAATGTTGTTGAAAATGGTAATTCATACCTTCAACTGAAGTATAAGGTAGGAAGAAATCGCATTAAACGAGGTAGAGAATTCTGTAAATTTAAAATCCATTCAACACTCCTAATAGCCACCAAGCACCTTCGATAATTTCCTTTGATGAACACTAAACGTTCGGTTATGAACAGATTAAAAACCTCTCCATTGAATTGCAACCTATTTAAAAGCTTTTACGCTCCGGCATCGTTATTGAACAACGTAAGGTTTTGACAATTATCATTTTCTTTCAAAATTTTCAACCCTACACCTTTGTAACTATTCCGTCTATTTACTGAACTCAATCATAAGCCAAAATCCAAAGCCATGTTCCGTACCCATCTAAAGTTCTTCACTCGGGTCTTTTTAAAAGACAAATTTTTCTCAACACTAAATATCCTTGGTCTTGCTTTGGGTATTGCAGTAAGTATCATCTTACTGTTGATCTTACAAAATGATCTTACCTATGATCAGTATCATGTAAACCACAAACGCATTTACAGATTGGGTGGGCATTTAGAAGCAACAGGCGTTGACTTTAAAGCGGCACGTTCAGCGCGCGAACTGGGGAACATTTTGAAGGAAGAATTTCCTGAAGTACAGGAAGTAGTCAGGGCAAATAGTTGGGATCATACGCTTGTAAAATACCAATCAAAAACTGGTGAAGAGAAAGCATTCTATGAAGAAAATATTGTGCGCACAGACTCAACCTATTTCTCAGTCTTTACACATACTTTCATTGCGGGCAATCCAACGACATGTCTTAGTGAACTGAACACACTTGTTCTTACTGAATCAACAGCGAAAAAATATTTTGGCGATGAGAATGCATTAGATCAATCGCTCATCATTGATGGTGAATCCTGGAAAGTTACGGGTGTTATTCAGGATGTTCCTCCAAACACACATTTAAAATTTGATATGCTCGTATCGCGCCTTGTTGATCGTGAATGGGTAATGGACCAGGGGAAATTAAAATCGGAAGCGTTTTGGAATCCTGATGTCTATACCTACTTACTCGTGCCTGATAACTATGACCCCAAAAATTTCTACGATAAATTCCCTGCTATCTTCGATAAGTATTTTAAATCTTTTGGCGATCAGGTAGGTGGTAAATACACACCCATTCTAGAATCACTCGCATCCATTCACTTTCATTCAACACTCGATAGTGATGAACCGCATGGCAACATTGCCTACCTGTATGCCTTTGCAGGCATTGGTCTTTTCATTATTATTCTGGCCTGTATCAATTACATGAATCTCTCAACCGCTAAGTCAGTGAACCGCGCGGCAGAGATCGCCATGAAAAAAACATTGGGTTCAGGAAAGACATCACTCGTATTTTCTTTTTTAGGTGAATCTGTTTTTCTTTCTCTTATCTCACTTATAGTAGCCATTGCCCTGGTGTTTTTTGTTTTGGATGCTACACCGTTCAATCAGCTTGTTGATAAAAATCTTTCTGCTGATTTCTTACATAATCCATTACTCCTCTTTGGATCACTCGGTATTGCTGTTGGCATCGGAATAATCTCCGGATTGTATCCTGCATTTTACCTTCCCAACATTCCTACGCTTCAAGCATTGAAGGGTTCTTTTAAAAATCAATCATCCAGTTTGGTATTGCGCAAAGTTCTCATCACGGCTCAGTTTGCCATTTCTATTTTCGTTGTGGTGTGTACCCTCTTCATGCAAGATCAAATTGATTATGTACGCAACAAAGAATTGGGATTTGATAAGGAGAATGTTTTGTTGCTACCTATTCAGGATACACTGGTACAACGACAACTCACGGGAATTAAAAGTGAATTCTTACAGAACCCTCACATCACCGGAGCTACTACATCCTACAATGTATTTGGAATGGGAATGGGCGGACCTGTTATGTGGGCTGAAGGCGCTGAAGGTATGAAGCAACAAGCCTTTACTTTAATGGTAGTAGGTGAAGATTATTTCAAAACGATGGGCATTGAAATTTTAAAGGGTCGTGATTTTCTGCCAGGGCCAAAAGCCGATGTCGATGATGTCTTCATCGCCAATGAAGCTGCCGCAAAATTAATGGGCTGGGGTGATGATGCCATTGGAAAGAAAGTAAAATTCTTCCATGCAAAAACAGACGGACAGGTTGTAGGTCTTGTGAAGGATTTCAATTTTGCATCGTTACATAATGCGGTTGAGCCTTTGATCATTATCAAAGCACGCGAAGAAGGTGGCTACCTTCATTTAAAAGTTAAAGGAGATGACTTGATCAACACCGTAAGTTATATTAAGGAGAAGTGGTTGCGCTACGATCCTAACCATCCATTTGAATATTTCTTTTTAGATCAACGTTTCGATGAGCAATATCGCGCAGACGAAACACAGTACAAGTTACTTTCTGGTTTATCCTGGATTTGCATCTTTATATCACTCCTTGGATTGTTAGGATTAAGTGCCTTCACTGCCGCACAGCGCACAAAAGAAATTGGTGTACGAAAAGTACATGGCGCCACAATACCGAACATCATTTATTTATTATTCAAGGAGGTAATGTATCTGGTTGTGATTGCTGCCATCATCATCATACCGATTTCACTTTACACCATATCACAATGGATGGGCAACTTTGCATATCAAACCAACACCAACTATATGATCTTTGCTGTTGTGGGAATATTAGCATTACTGTTTGCCTTTATAACAGTCGCTTTCCACAGTTTAAAAACAGCACGAACGAATCCGGTGAATTCATTGAGGAGCGAATAACACTTTCTTTCAATTAATTAATTAATCAAATCAGCGTCAATAATTGCATGACGCTGATTTGATATTTTCTATTCAGATCGAAGACTTTTCACCGGGTTGGCCATTGCCGCCTTTATAGATTGGTAACTTACCGTTAGCAAGGTAATGATCATTGCACCCAATGCAGCTGCTGCAAAAATCCACCAAACAATTTCTGTTCTGTATTCATATTTCAATAACCATTGGTTAAGAAAATAGTATGAGATGGGAATGGCGAACAAGCATGAAATGATAACCAGTAAAACAAAATCTCTGGATAGCATCTGCCATAAATTCGAAACAGATGCTCCCAAAACTTTTCGAATACCTATTTCTTTTGTGCGTTGCTCCGCTGTGAACGATGCTAAACCAAAAATACCCAGACAACTTATAAACACCGCCAGCACAGCAAAGAATGTAGCCAGCTTACCTATGCGTTCTTCATCACCAAATTTTCGCGCATAGGTTTCGTCAACAAATTTATACTCGAATGGTGCCTCCGGGCTATACTTTTTAAATATGCTTTCTACTTTAGCCAAAGCATCACGCGTGCCCATATCGGGATTCAATTTAATGATCACAACATTTCCACTGTATTTGGAAATATGAAAGAGTGATGGACGTACCGGTTCATAGGGAGATTCAACCAACATGTCTTTTATAACGCCAATAATGATATGTGGCTTATCTTCCCAAACCAGTGTGGATCCAACCGCTTTTTCAAAACCAAGAAATTTCTCCAGTGCTTCGTTGATCACAAAGGCAGATGAGTCAGTTGCCAGCTCGTGGTTAAAATCTCTTCCATCTTTAAATTCCCATCCAACCGTTTTTCCATACTGATGGGTAATCCCATTGTTTGGAAAATCTACAGCAAGATTAGGGTCCTTCCCTTCCCAGTCAAAACCACCATTGGTATTCCAGTTGGATGTTGTCGGGCTGGCAGATTCCGTCATCTCCAAAATGGCATTGGAATTTTTTAATTCATTTCGTATTGTTTCAAAATGATCGTGAATATCTTCTGTAGACAAAAATATATTGATCAATCCGTTTCGCTCATACCCTGTCGGACGATCTTTTGCAAATTCTATTTGGCGGAACACAACTACAGTACCGATAATCAAAATAACCGAAACCGTAAACTGCAACACCACTAAAACTTTACGAGGTATAGAAGCAAATCGCCCTACACGAAATGTTCCTTTCAAAACTTTAACCGGTTGAAAAGAGGACAGGTAAAGCGCGGGATAACTTCCTGCAACTATGCCTGTGAACAGACTGAATAAAATTCCCATAGTCCAAAACTCCGGACTTGTCCAGAGCATCGTGAGTTTTTTATCGGCCACTTCATTAAAGAAGGGCAACATCAATAGAACTAATAGTATTGCAAAAACAAAAGCCAGCAGAGCTACTACTAATGATTCACTGAAAAACTGGGCAATCAATTGACCACGAACAGAGCCAATGGATTTACGAATACCTACTTCTTTGGCGCGTCTCTCTGAACGTGCCGTACTTAAATTCATGAAATTGATACACGCTAACAGCAATACAAAAATACCTATGATTCCAAAGAGCCATACAAATTCAATTCGTCCACCAATGTTCTTTCCATTTTTAAAATCAGAATACAAATGCCATTTGCTCATGGCATGCAGAAAGACTTCAGGCTTATATTTCCGCTCCTGATCATCAGACAGTTTGTTATACTTTACATCCTTAATTTTTGCAGAGACTACATCCATGTCAGCATTATCGGCAATCTGAACGAAGGTCTGCGTGAAATTACTTCCCCATGGGTTTTCCATTTTTTTAATCCACTCGTTGCTGATCAAATAAAGCTCCCATGGTAAAATATAATTCATATCCCGAAAAGATGAATTGTAAGGTAAATCTTCATACACACCGGTAACTTTCACGTCTTGCTTATTGTCAATGCGCATCAGCTTATCCATTGGGTCTTCATCACCAAAGTACGCCTTCGCTGTTGATTCGGATAATAAAATAGAGTGCGCATCCTTCAATCCACCGCGTGTTCCTTTAATCATCTTGAGCGTTAACATTTCGGTTACCTCTGGCTCGAAATAATTTCCTTCCTTATTGAATTTCTTTTCGCCATACGTAAGAATGTGCGTGTTGGTCCACGATGATTGCAAAACATACTTAAAATCACTGCCATAGGTATTCCTGATTTCATCCGACATCAGATAGGGATTGGAAACCTGCGAACCAATGTTGCCATTGTAAATATTATGCTGCCATACCTGGGCAAGGCGATCGTAATTCTGGTGGTACTTATTAAATGAAAGTTCATCCCACATCCACAATCCGATCAATATCGCGACTGCCATCCCGGTGGCGAGACCCATGATGTTAATGAAGGAGTAAGCCTTGTTCTTAATGAGATTCCGAAAGGCGATCTTAAAATAGTTTTTGATCATGGTGTTAATGGGATTTGGGTTTTGTCACATATCCATTAAATACTCACAAAACAGTAAGAGGTTGCACCCATGCAGTAGAAATATTTCGGGCACAAAACAAATGTTCGATTCTGAACAAACAGTCCCGTAAAAAGATGAAGGATTGAAATTTTTGATTACCCAAGCAAGTCGGGACAAAACTCTATTTACATTTTGTAGACGCCCCGGTAAAATATCGCTCTCCGTTTACAAAAATCTTTTCATCCTCGATATTCAGGACAAAATCAAGTGGCTCTAATCCCTTCTTTTTGGTAAAAGTAAGATGAAGTGTAGTCTGTTCTCCCACTCCATCAACGGTCCATTGCCCAGAGAGGCGTCCATTGTATTCAGGATGTTGATCTTTCATCCACCCCTTCTTCGTAATATTAGCCGTAAAACTTCCATCGCGGCAAAGCTGAACACGGTTATCCTTTGATGCGCCTTCAACATATGCATAGGCAAAAAAATCTTTGTCCGATAAAAATTCCTTCCAATCAAAATTGGCATACGGAGAAACATTCGAAGGTGGTTCAAACGAACTCAACTTCAATGCCTCCAGTGCTGATTTTGATATCTCATCATAAAATTGCTTTGGCATAATTGCCAGAACAGTAACACATGGTCCACTCGGATTGCATCGTGCAACAGCAAATCCTCTATTTCCTCCATTTACCTTATCTCCTGCCAAAACAACTTCACCCATTAAAATATCATCTGTTACTGTAGGATTGGTTGCCTTCAATTTAATATTGTCTGTTAAATCAAACCCCTTCACCCATGCTTCGCGCATAGATTGAATATCATTCTTCTCTGTACCAAACATGTAGATCTCACCATAGACCGATGTGCTAGTAGTGGTTAACATGAACACTTCGGTTTCACGAGGCAAAACTCCTTGCCAACCTTCAGGGACTTTGGAAATAAATCCTAAGCGAGGAGCATGCAGTGCTTCACCTGCCTTATACAAGCGACCCGCCTGAAGACGTTTTTTACTTTCTTGCGCTGATGACAAGATGGCTAAGCATGTTCCCACGAGAACAAGAAGTGACAAGGCTAATTTTTTCATTTCTAAATATAGCAAGCTTAGCAATAGCATAAAATGATGGAAGCAACAACTCTCCTCTTTTATAATTTAAAACTTATGAAAATCTCCAGAAAAAAAGCACACGCTGTTGAAAGCAGATTTGGGAATTAACTCTCCCAATTTAAACAAAGAAACATTGTGCCAATCAGTTTAAAGGATTATCGAAAGCGAATTCAGAGATATTTCTAAGATTGTTTAAACTCCTAAAGTCCGGCATCCAAAATGCGTTCCACACGTGAACGACCTAAATAGTACACACATGATTAGCCGTTATCTTTTTCTTTTGGTTGCTGTAATGGCAACGTCATCCGATCCTGGGAGTTCCGGAACGGACGCACCTATGAATGGATTACTCATATTAAAAGATGGTGAGTTGTCTGAGCAGCCACGCGCTTTAAATGGATATTGGGAATTCTACCCGAATGAACTAATCGGTTCAGCAGAAATGAATAGCAAACCATCAAAATCATTTATTGAAGTTCCGTTTTGGTGGACGGAGGAAGAAGGTAAACCAAACATTCAATTCGCAACGTATCGGCTTAAGGTAATCCATTCTAAAACCAAAACATCTTCGCTGGCCATTACTATGCCTGATGTGTATTGTGCTTACGACCTATGGGTAAATGGACATAAGCTTGGCTACAACGGGATTGTAGGTAAAACCAAAGATGATTCAAAACCGCAATGGAAACCAGAGACGTACATCTTCACTGCCGAGCCTGACTCCCTTGAAATCATTCTCCATGTTTCTAATTTTTATCATCATCGCACTGGTATTCATGATCCTATTCTTCTTGGACAAGCGGATCAATTGGTTCAGCATAAAAACAGAATTGAAACGACAAATTTATTCTTGCTTTTGGGTTTAGGCATTCTCGCTATTATTGCTTTCACACTCTATCTCCGATCAAAGAACATTGCGCTGATACTTTATGTTTTACTTTGCTTATCGTGGATGCTCCGTTCGGCCTTTTCAAACCATTATCAAATCGTCCAATGGTTTCCGGACATCAACTGGTATTTCAGTGCCCGGACTGAATACATCAGTATTTACCTGACTACCTTATTTGGTTCACTACTTGTTGGTAGTCTTTTTCCACGCGATGTCAATAATGTCTTTCGACTATTTTTTATCATTACTTGTGGATGCTTCACACTCTTTACCTTATTTGCCACTCCCTTAATCTTCACGACCTATGTGCAACTATATCTTGGCCTGAGCACCATTTTACTTTTGTCGATACTCGTCATCATTATAAAAGCATATACGGAGAGCAGAGAAGGTGCAGGCTTTATTATGATCAGTGCACTGATGGGAGTAAGTATTTTTGGATATGTAATTCTTTCCTACGAAGGTATATTCAAGCTCAATGAAATTGTTTTCAATATTGGATTTCTAATTCAGTTTGTCATCACACTCATTGCAGTCATCAGGCGCATTCATAAAATGAAAACAACAGAAGATTATGATATGATGACATTTGATCAGGCAACGAGAAAAAGATAAATAAAATACAAGTGAATGGTTAATGGTTAATCGTCATGGTGGCAATCTACTTTGTTTTTATACACCAGATAACTATTAACTATTAGCTATTAACTATTAACCAATAATCCACCCTACTCCTTCCACTGAACCAACTTCGATTTATAGTAATCAATATTCATCGCCTTCCAACGCGGACCGTGATTCGCTAATCGCACTTTATATTCATCCCAACTTTTCTTTTCGTTTGATGACCAGCCTATTTCTGCATAACCGGATAGCCGCGGAAAAATCATGTATTCAATATCATTCATAGTAACAATGGTCTCTGTCCACAGCGGGGCTTCAATACCCAGGATATTTTCTTTCGAAACACCATTCAAATAATCTGTCGGATCCCAACTGTATGCGCTATCAACTTCTATGTAGGCTGCCCAATGCAATCCTAATCAAGTGGTGCTATCATATTGCATATCCATGTATGTCTTCTTAGATGGCGACATAATTAGTTTACTTCCTTTCTCTGCTGCCAACTCACCATACTTTGGTGAAGTCCAGAATTGCGCGATCACATCTTCACCAATATCACCTTGAGCAATCTCTTCCCAGCCGATCATAATTTTTCCGTTAGCCTGAACGATCTCACGGAACCTCTTCACAAACTCAATATAATCTTCCTTCTTTGTAGCGTGCGATTCGTCACCACCAATGTGAATGTACGGGCCAGGTGTGATGGCAGCCAATTCGCGAATAACATCGTTCACAAATTTAAAAGTCTCTTCCTTTTCAATACGAAGCGTGCTGAACCCTACACCAATACCTGTATACAGTTCTGTCGGCTTTGATTTTCCGTTTAGTATTTGATCTTCTTTTTTGAGTTCAATGCGTCCTTCTAAAGGAACAATCGTTCCTCCATTTAATTCACCATACGAGGCTAAGGCAGCATTGGTATGACCCGGCATATCAATTTCAGGAATCACCGTGATATAACGACTTTGTGCATAGGCTACAATTTCTTTATACTGTTCCTGGGTATAAAAACCTCCCTTGCCTCCACCTACTTGTGTGCTACCTCCATGCTTTGTCAAATTAGGCCATGACTTAATTTCAATGCGCCAACCCTGGTCATCACTAAGGTGAAGGTGCAATACATTCATTTTATAATAGCTGATCATATCAATGTAGCGCTTCACATCTTCTACACCAAAAAAGTGGCGACCAACATCAAGCATCGATCCGCGATAGGAATATGAAGGTAAATCACGAATGGCAGCTGTTGCTATTTCCCATGGACCTTCCTGCTTCGAAGATAGTTCTACTTTGGCAGGAAGAAGCTGCCGAATAGTTTGGATACCGCGAAATAATCCGGCAGATTTATTCGCAGCGAGTATTATCGATTTGCCTGTTATGGTTAAGGTATAACCTTCATCTCCCAACGATGCATCTGCGCCAGCAAGCGTTAAAAGAATATTACCTTTCGCTTGCTCACCATTTGACTCAGAAACGGAAATTGGAAGTTCAAAACCCGTTGCTGTTTTAAGTCGGTCTGACAAATACTTACCAATAAGAAGAACTTCTTCTGATCCGCCTTCAACAAAAATACCAGATGCCTCGCTTAGTATAAAGGTCTCTCCGGTTGCTTCAACCGATGTGGGTTTTGGAATTATGCTTTGCAAAGCTTCTGCTGCCTCTGGAGAGGTGGGCTTCGATGTATTGCACGATGACAGCACCATGCAAAAACACACAATGAACAAAGTGAAAAAGAGTGAAGAGGATTGTTTCTGATAATTCATCTGGTTGGTTTTTAATGGATCGAAAATTAAAGAATTATTACACGTTTTAAATCATGTTTTTACATGAACGCAAAATATTCTTCGTGTGTACTTTACACATGGAAATCAAAATGAGAAGGGAAATTACACATTTCTCAAGTCACCCTTCTTATGGTAATAACATGATCCACAATTACCGATACAATTACCGATTAAGGATGTAACCTTGCCTCTAAGATCACTTAAGTAAAGAAAGGGTGATGAAATAAATCAGGTATTACGCGTGTTTTAAGCTAGTTAAAGTAGAGGTAGGTTTCGTAGCAAAACCCCCTCTATGAAAACCTTCAGAATTTTAGTCGTCTATGCGTTGTGCATCGTTGTGATTTACTTGCCCCTACAAATTAATGCTGCTCCTGATTCTGGCTTCTTTCTTCCAGACAACCTGAACGAAGTTACCTTTCAATATAAAACGTATCGCAATCTTATCGTGCTCCCCGTAACGATTAACGATTCCATACAAGTAAATCTTATTTTAGATACGGGCTGTAGAAATCTAGTTCTCTTCGGCAAGCAATTTCAAAATCAGTTTAAAACCGAGGCAGGAAGAAAGATTCAGTTCTCAGGTCTTGGTTCCGGTCAACCGGTTTATGGAAGCTTATCGCTCTCTAATAATATCACCATCAATAAAGTGATTGGTGCCAGGATACCAATAGTGATTGTGCCCGAACGAAATGTCTTTGAAAAGGCAAACAAAATAGATGGCGTGATCGGTTACGATATCTTTATAAAATTTGAAGTAGAACTGAATCCAAAAGAAAAGTTGATCACATTCAGACCAGCGTACTCCCCATCCTTAGCCCTTGAATATCTACACATACCAATACGCATTGAAGATTCCAGACCTGTACTTCAATCTCACATTTCAATTGAAAAAAATAGTTTCCCCTGCAATTTAATGATTGACACTGGTTCTTCTCTTGGCTTGCTACTCAAAACGACAGACGAAAGTAAATTCGATGGTCATACTAATCTGGAAGAGTTGGGGCGGGGATTCAATGGTGTAATCAATGGATTTAAAACAAGAGCAAAGAGGCTAGAATTAGATGGTCTTAGTTTCGGTTCGCTTCAAGTTGGAATAATTCAATCGCCCTGGCATGAGTGTGCCTCCATTGGAATGGATGTATTAAAAGGTTACTCAATTGTTCTGAATTATTGCAAAGAGTATATCGGGTTTCGGAAAAATGCATAAAGAAAAAAGTCGTTGCTTTCACAACGACTTTTTCATTTTTTCTCTTTCTAAAAAACTTCAATTCCAACTTCTTACTTTCCTTCCAATAATATCCCATTCAAATCGATTTGCAATCTTTTAAATTTATCTTTCTTAAAATGAAGTACAACAGCACCATTTTCTGCCTTTGATCCAAACTTGTTCGTGGCACTTTCACCTTTAAATACATCAATTGACTGAATGTCGCTGGCCTCAATGTGCTTCAGAATATCCTGGTTTTTAAATACTATTACTTCTTGATATTGATCCTCTGATTTTAAAACGT
>DAIQPD010000077.1:0-17950 GCA_036787535.1 Chryseolinea sp. | reverse complement strand
TGCCTCTTGATAATACGATTCAATATTCTCAGGTAAATCAATATGAACCACTGTTCGTACATCACTTTTGTCAATGCCCATACCGAAGGCATTGGTAGCAACCATAACTCTTACCTTGTCTTGAATCCAATCATCTTGTCGCTTTGCGCGATCATTAAAATCAAGACCAGCATGATAGAATGATGCACTAATGTTGTTCTTCATCAGAAACGCTGCAATCTCTTGCGTACCTTTTCGTGAACGAACATAAACAATAGCAGATCCTTTTACTTTCTGGAGAATATCCAATAACTTTTTTTCCTTGTTCTCTGCCTTGCGCACAACAAAAGAAAGGTTTTCGCGGGCAAATGATTTCTGAAAAACACCATAGTCTTTTCGGAAGGCAAGCTTATCGATAATATCATTTCGGACTTCAACGGTAGCAGTTGCCGTTAATGCAATAATCGGAACATCCTTCACTAACTCTCTTAACAAAGCAATCTGCAAATAAGGTGGGCGAAAATCATAACCCCATTGTGAAATACAATGCGCTTCATCTACTGCAATTAAATTTACCTTCATCTGCTTGACGCGAGCTATAAAAAGCTCAGTCTGCAAACGCTCAGGTGAAACATACAAAAACTTGATACTGCCATAAATACAATTGTTCAGCAACACATCAATCTCACTTCTTGACATACCGGCATGGATCGCGACTGCTTCAATACCTCGCCTCTTCAATTGACTTACCTGATCTTTCATTAAAGCAATGAGCGGAGTAATGACAATGCAAATACCTTCCATTGCAAGCGCAGGTATCTGGAAACAAATGGATTTTCCACCGCCTGTGGGTAGCAACGCCAGCGTATCCTTACCGGATAAAACAGACGCAATAATATCTTCCTGCATGGGTCTGAACTGACCATGCTTCCAATACTGTTGCAAAATGTGAATCGGTTTTTCCACGAATAGCGAAGATAACGGAAAAGGTCGTATAGAAATTTTATTCTATGAAATAGGATTAAACGACAATGGTAATACGAGAAATAATTTAGATAAAATTAGAATCCACCCCTCAATCCTTCGCGTAATGCTCTATCGTATTTACGCTTATCGAACCGGTATAGGTAAGGAGCCTTGTGTGCACCACCCGTTTTTCGTTCCTCCAACCGGACGAGAATATCCAAACTCAAAAGCTTCTTCTGGAAATTCCTTCTGTCAATCTCTTTGTCCAGTATTGTTTCATACAACCGCTGCAGCTCAGGCATGGTGAATTTTTCCGGCAATAAATTATAACCAATCGGATGATCATTCAAACTCAAACGCAGAACCTCGAGTGCTTTTTCCAAAATCTCATTGTGATCATAAAGTAAGGATGGTATGGAATGAATATCCCACCAGACACATTCATCGGAGAATAAATCAGGTTTAGGTTTTACTTTAGAATACTCTACCAATGCATAGTAGCCAACGGTCACAAAGCGATCTGCCATCCAACTGCCTTTTAAATCTGAATGTACCTCGTTCTTATTTTTTTCCCGATCAGGATCTCCAAATACATGAAACTGCTGAAGAAATATATTATTCAAACTTGTGCGCTCTTGCAGTATGCGCGATGCTGAATCGTTAACTGACTCTTCCTTCTTTACGAATCCTCCTGGCAAAGACCATGGTCCACCCTTCCATCTCAACAGAAGTACCTTCAATTCATTTTCATGAAAACCAAAAATCACACTGTCCACAGAAAGGTGGCGCAAATAGACGTTTTGGCCATTCTTAAGAAAATCTTCGCCTAAATCAGGAATTGGTTTGTTCATACCGCTAATGTAAAAAAATAGTTGTGTATTAATTACACAATGAAATTTATCGTATTCTTGCTTCACACCTGCATCCAGCACTTAAATACAATGATATGCTAAATAGAAGAAATTTTCTCAAGAACTCCGGAGCACTGGCTTTGGGAGGTATGGCACTTTCAAATGCTGCGTGGTCACATGTACTGCCTGCCAACTACCCGATCGGAATCCAACTTTTTACTTTTTTCGGTCAACTCGATAATGACCTCACGGGTATACTGAAACAAATCGCTGACCTTGGTTATAAGGACTTAGAATCAGCGTTTAGTATGAAAGGTGGATATTATGGCTTGAAACCAAAAGAGTTTGCTCAGGTAGCAAAAGATCTTGGACTCGGCTGGCGCTCACACCATGTGATGGGAACTCCCTTTGTTCCGCCTCCCGATGTAAAACTGCCAGACGGTTTTCAGAAGATGCGATCCCTGAGAGACAACTATCAGGAATTGATTGATGAAGCAGCTGAAGGCGGTGTTAAGTATCTTGTTTGTGCAAGCATAGATATTAAATCAGGAGATGCTGTTAAGAGTTCAATTGAAATATTGAGTAAAACAGGTGAAGCGTGCAAGAAAGCAGGGCTAACATTGGCGTATCACAATCACGATGGAGAATTTAAAAATGTTGACGGCATTGTGCCGTACGATCTCTTCCTCTCTCAACTGAATAAAGATATTAAAATGGAACTCGATCTCGCCTGGGTTTCTAAAGCTGGACTCGATCCGGTTGAGCTTTTCAAAAAACATCCTGGGCGTTTTCCACTATGGCATGTAAAAGACTTTGACAAAGAATTTAAGACCCTCATGCCCGTAGGTAGCGGTGTAATTGACTTCAAAAGAATTTTCGATAATGCAAAACTTGCTGGTTTAGTTCACCCTTTTGTTGAACATGATATGCCTCCAAATGCGATGGAGAGCATTACCTCCAGTATTAAATATCTAAATGGAATTCTTAAATAATAACGGAAGAGCATCATGAACAAAATCATTTCACCACTGTGTGCCTTATCATTTCTGACATTAATCAGTTGTGGACCAAAATGGGCTGAGACTGAATCGAACGGAATCAAGATTGTTAAAAACGAAGGAGGTAAAACATTAGGATACTCAATAACATCAGGAGTAAAAATATTAACCGTTGATCGTCTTGCTTTTAAAGACTTGAACAAAAATGGCAAGCTAGATAAATATGAAGACTGGCGCTTATCTGCCGATGAACGTGCGAAAGATTTAGCATCACAAATGTCGGTAGAACAAATTGCTGGCTTGATGTTGTATAGTCGCCATCAATCTATTCCAGGTGGAAGTCGTGGATTTATGGCAAGCACTTATAATGGAAAAGCGTTTGAAGAAAGTGGAGCAAAAGCATCCGATCTCTCCGATCAGCAAAAGAAATTTCTTACGGATGACAATCTTCGACACGTGCTGATCACCATGGTTGAAAGTCCTGAGGTTGCAGCTCAATGGAACAACAATATGCAAGCGCTGGTGGAAGGACTTGGTTTAGGTATTCCTGCCAACACCAGTACAGATCCGCGCCACGGCACTGTTGCGAATGCGGAGTTTAATGCAGGTGCAGGCGGAAGAATTTCGATGTGGCCGAGTTCACTGGGCATGTCCGCTACCTTTGATGCTGACATAACTAAAACCTTCGGACATATTGCGGCAAAAGAATACAGAGCATTGGGAATTACAACAGCATTATCTCCTCAAGTTGATTTAGCAACAGACCCACGATGGAATCGATTTAGCGGAACATTCGGTGAAGACCCATTACTTGCAACCGACATGGCACGCGCATATATAGATGGATTTCAAACTTCAGCAGGTGAAAAAGAAATTGCAGATGGCTGGGGATATGAAAGTGTAAACGCGATGGTAAAACATTGGCCCGGTGGTGGATCAGGAGAAGCGGGTCGTGATGCCCATTATGGTTTTGGGAAGTATGCCGTATATCCAGGTAATAATTTTGAAACTCATCTTCTTCCCTTTATCAATGGAGCTTTTAAACTTGAAGGCAAAACAGGAATGGCTTCGGCTGTTATGCCATACTATACCATCTCTTTCAATCAAGATACCAAGAACAACGAGAATGTAGGCAACAGCTACAACCATTACATCATTAACGATTTGCTTCGCACCAAATACAAGTATGACGGTGTGGCCTGTACCGACTGGTTAATTACCGGAGATGAAACCGCTATCGATGTTTTCATAACCGGAAAACCGTGGGGTGTAGAAAGCTTATCGATTGGTGAGCGTCATTATAAAATTTTAATGGCAGGTGTAGATCAGTTCGGTGGAAATAATGAGATGGGTCCTGTAATCGAAGCGTACAACATGGGTGTGAAAGAACATGGTGAAGAATTTATGCGCTCTCGCTTTGAACAATCTGCTGTGCGCCTTCTTAAAAACATTATTCGTCCGGGACTTTTCGAAAATCCCTATCTCGATGTGGAAGAATCAAAAGCTACGGTTGGAAATGCAGCGTTTATGAAAGCGGGTTATGATGCTCAGTTGAAATCAATCGTAATGGTAAAAAATAAAGGAAATGTTTTGCCACTTCAAAAGGAGAATACGGTTTACATCCCCAAGAAGTTTACTCCGGCAGGTAGAAATTTTCTCGGCATGCCAACACCAGAAAGTTTTGATTATCCGGTAAGCTTAGATATTGTAAAAAAATATTTCAAGGTTACCGACAATCCTGATGAAGCTGATTTTGCATTGGTCTTGATTGATGGTGCAAGTTCTGGAAATGGATACAATAGCGAAGATTCAAAGAAAGGTGGAACGGGTTATGTTCCCATCAGTTTGCAGTACAATGAGTATACAGCGAAGAATGCACGCGATACAAGTATTGCCGGTGGTGATCCATTAGAGAAATTTACCAACCGTACCTACAAGAATAAAAAATCGAAAGCGATTAACACAACTGATTTAGGAATGGTAAATGATACCTATAAAAAGATGAAAGGTAAGCCGGTGATTGTCTCGGTTCACTTATCGAACCCATCCGTCTTTGCCGAGTTTGAGAAACAAGCTGATGCGATTCTGACTACGTTTGGTGTTCAGGATCAGGCGGTGCTTGATATTCTGACTGGAGTAGCGGAACCCACTGCCTTACTTCCACTTCAAATTCCAGCGAACATGGAGACGGTTGAAAAGCAATTTGAAGATGTTCCACATGACATGGATTGTCATGTGGATTCAGAAGGGAACAAATATGATTTTTCCTTTGGTCTAAATTGGAAAGGAATTATCCAGGATTCGCGAACTGAGAAGTATAAGGTAAAACAATAGCTTTTAAGCAAGCTTCGTAATAGAATATGAATACTTGAAGTAACATCAACCGGAAATAGAATATCAATAACTATCCTCCATGATGCTACTTCAAGTACCTTTATTTCTCGCTAATTTTTATTGACAGCTGCTTCTCAATGCAATTACAAGATTGCATCTAATTTTTTTTCTTATCCAATACATTAACAACTAGAATTTTGCTACTTTTTTTAATATAGTTGCGGTTACTTAGTAACCATCTTTCGCTATAACTGTTATTGAAATTACGTTACATGGAGAAAATCACTCGATACCGTTCCGCAATACTGTATTCAATAGTAGCCATTGTTGCTGCACTGTTGCTCATTAATGTGATGCTTATCTATCAGAATAGCCTGACTATTGAAAGTAGCAAAAAGAATCAGGAAGACGCAGAGCGTGTGAAGGTAAATACGTTGGATATCATTAGAAATTTACATCGCCTGGATATTGGAATCCGTGGATACGCTCTCGTCAATAATCCGGCTCTTCTTGCAACTGCGGATACTGCTAAGTTAAATCGGGATTTAATCTTCAATCGACTTGAGGGATTGCTTATAAAACAACAGTATCCTAATATGAGGGAGTTTCAAATATTGAAAGACTCAATTACTTCGTACTTCAGCCTTACTGATTTAATGTTAAAGCTTATCAATGAAGGTAAAAGAACGGAATTCAATTCCATATTAGATCAGGACAGAGGATATGGCTTATGGCTAATGTACAAGGATTTCTCAAAACACGTCAACCATTTTGAAGATCAGATTTTAGCAGAAGCCAAACATAACTATGAACAAGCTCTGCGCAACAGTTATCTGCTTCAGGCAATCATATTTATTCTGGCTGTACCTGCTCTATTGTATATGGCCTACTATGCGGTGAGAACTTTTCGTGTTGCAAATGAATTGCGGATTGCGCAGGAAGACAAGAACCATATACTCAGCATTCAGAATGAAACGTTAGATCGATTGGTGCAAGAAAAGACAGAAGATATCCAGGCACAAAATGAAGAGATCATGGCACAGAATGAAGAAATACGTGCACACAATGATCAGCTTATCCTCAGCCAAAACGAAATCGAAAACGCCAGAGCCATTATCGAAGCACAGGCAATCACTATTCAACGAAGGAATGCCGACTTGCAAATTGAAGTTGAAAATCAAACGAAACATCTACGGCAAACCAATGCTGAGTTAGTAGAACACAATGGACGTCTTGAACAATTCTCCTATATAATTTCACACAATCTTCGGGGTCCACTGGCACGTGTTCAAGGACTTGTTTCATTGTTAAGTAACCCACAATCTGAAGCTGAGAAAAATACGATTCACCAACTACTGTTGCGATCAAGCCATGAACTGGATTCTGTAATAACTGATCTTGGGTTGATCCTCAACATTCGAAAACTAAATACAGAAATTCGTACAGAGCTGTTGCTTTCAGAAGTCATTAAGAAAGTCTTAAAGACTTTAGAGTCCGAAATACACCACGTGAAAGCCACGATTAACAAAAAGGTAGATCGATCTGAAACTATACTTTCACTTCGACCCTATGTTGAAAGTATTTTCTACAATTTAATAAGTAACGCACTTAAGTACCGTCATTCTCAACGCGCACTTTCAATTGACATCAGCACAAATCGAACAGCTCAATTTCTAGAGATAACGATTTCAGATAATGGATTAGGTATTGACCTTAGTAAATATGGCGATCAGCTTTTTAATTTATACAAACGCTTCCATTTACATGTTGAAGGGAAAGGATTAGGATTGTATCTTGTTCGAACGCAGATAGAAGCGCTGGGAGGTCGTATAGAAGTGCAAAGTGAAATTGATAAGGGAACACAGTTTACACTTTTCTTTAAAGTATAAACTGTTACGCTACCAATGATTCTAATAAAATCATCGTATAATTTCTTCCCATGTATTGATTGACGATGAGAACTCTTTGAATCACAGAAGGTGTTTCAAAATCATTTTTCTTAACTGACTCAGGTATCGTCTGTTTTTTCAATATGGATGACGCTAACCAAAAAGCAAATGATGATGCGGTACAATATTCTCCACACAGGTGTTTGAATCGAAGCTGAGCTATTGAATTCAAGGAATTACAAAATGAAGTAATCAATTTATCGTTCATCACATCCCCGCTTGCGCCCGAAATAATAATATCAACATCCGAAATTGAAATTCCATTTTCTAAAAGAAGTTGATCAAGAGAATCTTTCAATTCAGTTTCACTCTCCGGCTTAAATATCATTCGCAGGTCAATCAACCTACAAAGTGAAGATTCAGTTGGTTTGGCAGATAACGAAAAGAAGGCAGCGCCCTCACCTTGTATTGTTCCTACCGTTTCACTTTCAAATAAAGCCAGACTACTAATACTTTCTTTTTTAAAATGATGCTTACGACTATTGATAACATATTGAACCGGATCAGATTCATCAAAGGCACCAACAATAAAATTTAATGCATCATCTTCGTTCACCTGCATCATGGCATCTTGTAATGCCGATTCAAAAGCAAAACCTTTGCTCACATGGGTATTATTATACCCCATGCATTTAATAGACAGTGCTACCAATCCCGCTAAGGAATTATAGGTACTCTGCATAAAATGCGTTGGTGCCACGTGCTTTTCATTCTGGCTCAATACCTCTTCCAGAAATTTCGCTGTGTCGATTAAGAAACCATAACCTGTTCCTACGATAACACCATCTATTTTCTGAAGCCTGGAGTTTTGAATGCAAATTGTTGCAGCAGACAATCCAATGCGCAACATGCGGTTTAATCTTCGGAGTTGAATCGGATTAATATAGGCTTTGAAATCAGGCGTAATACAGGTAAGGGCATTCGTGTTATACTCTTGTACGCTTTCCAAAAACGAATTATCATCAAAGGTGAGTTGAGGTGAGATAATGCCTGCTCCATTTACATAATATCGTTTTCTCTTCTCCATCATTAAACGCTACCGAATAAAAGTGAAGAGGTATTACCGCCAAAACCAAACGAATTGGAAAGTACATACTTCAAATTCTTCTTTGCTTGCAAAGTGACCTCAGGACGGATATTCAATTCATCCATAGCAATTTTAAAATTCAAATTCGGAAAGATAAAACTCTCCTTCATACTCATCAGGCAAAAGGCTGCTTCCACACTTCCGGCAGCGGCTAAGGTATGACCCGTGTATGGCTTCGTTGATGAAAACATTGGCATATTTTTTCCAAAGAGCTTTTGCATTGCCAGTCCTTCAGAAAGATCGTTGTTCTCTGTTGCTGTTCCGTGTGCATTAATATACCCTACCTGATCCGGATCTACTTTACCTGAAGCAAGAGCACCTCTCATTGCTTCATATGCACCCATACCTTCTGGTGAAGAAGCGGTTACATGAAAGGCATCATTTGCATTCGCATAACCGAGCAACTCAGCCAACGGTTCTCTTTTAGATTCAAGCATTGCCTCTTCTGATTCAAGCACAATATAGGCTGCACCTTCACCAAGGTTCAAGCCTTTACGTGAGGCATCAAATGGACGGCAATGTTGTGGATCCAAAATCATTAGTGCATTAAAACCGTTGATGGTAAATTTTGACAAGGCTTCAGCACCACCACAAATTGCACGATCAACCCTATTGTTTTTGATTAGTTGAGCACCCAACATTATTGCATTCGCAGATGATGAGCATGCTGTGCTTATCGTGCCGATCTGTTTTTTAACCCCAAAATACTCTGCCATTCGCTCCGTATGTTCCCCGGGATTTCCAGTATCCACAAATTCCTCGAATGCACCCTTCTGTGTATTATCCTTTAATTGATAATAATATTTTTCGAGTTCACGAATACCTCCTGCAGATGTAGCCGAGATCAAAGCCGAGTTCTGTATTTCTTTCTTTGATAAATTGGCTGACGCGATGGCTTCCTTGGCTGCAATAATACCCAATGAAGCAGCACGCGTAAATCCCATATGAGGTTGCACGCCAGCTAAGGCATGCAAATCATTATCTTCTAACTTAATTTCGCAGGCAGGTATAGTATGGTGATGAGCTGTTTGTAAAATATCAAGCGAGCCAAAACCGCTTCGCTCTTTCAATAATGAGTCAAGGCTCTCGAAAGCATTTTTACCAATGGATGTGATAATACCAAATCCCGTAATAAAAATCCGTTTACTCATTTTTTATTCTCCTGAATGTATTCCACCATCGTTCGCACATTTTCAAATACCTTACGTGCGGCCTTTGGGTCTTGAATTTTGATTCCGTAATTCTTATCGAGCAATACAACAAGCTCTAACGCATCAATGGAGTCTAATCCTAAACCTTCACCAAAAAGAGGCGTGTTTTCGTCAAATGATTCTGGCGCAACTTCTTCAAGGTTTAGTTGTTTGATGATGAGTGCCTTTAGCTCGGTTACTAGTTCTTCTTTAGTCTGCATAGTATTGCAATTACGAAATTATTCTTGATTTATGGACGAGAAAACTTGCGATTAATGTTACAAATGAAAAGCCGATAAGCTTAAAGGTATTCGGCAATATTGTTAAGGTCGTGGCATTTCGCAAAAATAAATCGGTGAAAGACTCCAGTCCCCATTGAAGTGGTGAGAATTTACTAATGGTTTGAAGTATTTCAGGCATTACATAAACCGGAACCCAAACCCCGCCCAAAGCAGAAAGAATGACCACCGAAATAGAACCAAATGATAGTGCTTGCTGCGGTGTCTTAAAGAATACAGCGATTAATAATCCATATCCTGTTGCTGCCATGGCAACAGAACATGCTGTGAGCAGAATACCAAAAACATTGCTTCCTAAAACTAATTCATTGAGGCCAAGTAAAGGCATTACAAAAATACCTACAGCAATCATCAACACAAACTGAAGCATGCACACAAAAAAGTAAAATGAAAATTTACCAGCAATAACCGGAAACTGTGAACCCGAAATTAATCGCAAGCGAAGCATACTTCCCTCTTCACGTTCTTTGATAAAGTTACTGGCCAGTGGAAACAAAATAAAAAACATGGCGAACATGGTCCAGGCGGGTACATTGTGCTGAACCGAGTTAAGTGCTAATCTTTCCTTTGGTTTATCAGAAGCATATTGTTGATTCACCACCATCATTTCACCCGGATTAAATTTCACTTTAGGATGTTTGTTTTCACCTGAGCTCAACTGGCTTTGCAATTCCATTATGATCCATTCACTCTGAACCTGGGCTACAATTTTCTCAATACCTTCTCCCAATGCTTGCTTATAATTTACTTTGATAGCCGGATCAAAATATAAATCAAGTGGAACAGGTGATGTCTCAATGGAATCAATGAATGGAGTTTCAACGCCCATATTCCGAACAATCTTACCGATTAGTTGTTCCGTCTTCTTCTTTAATGCCTGAGTCGTTCCTTTGTGCAAAACAACAGAAGCTTTAAACTCCCCTGCCTGAACCAATTTCTTTGCACGCTCTAAATCATTTTCTTTCACTACTGTAATGTTGCCGGTGCTTTCAAGCGCACGTTTCATTTTGTAAC
The DNA here is from genome assembly GCA_036787535.1 of Chryseolinea sp. Lineage (GTDB taxonomy): Bacteria > Bacteroidota > Bacteroidia > Cytophagales > Cyclobacteriaceae > Chryseolinea. Next base: position 7,283 of record DAIQPD010000077.1, on the reverse strand, counting down.
TCAGGGAATCTTTATCCTGATCAACCAGTAATACTTCTAACTTTATTTCCTGATAATCCCGAAAGGGCGCATCTTGAATTAAAGCCATGACAATAACCAATGCTAATGGCATTGCAAAAATCAATGCCATACCGCCCGGATCGCGAACCAGGAGCAAAAACTCTTTCCATATTGTAGCCCAGATTTTCAATCGCGCATGGTTTTACCTGTACGTTTCAAAAATAATTCTTCCAGATTTTTGCAATCCGGATTCTCTGCCAACAAAATATCCGGCTTACCGGTGACCAACAACTTACCCTCATCTACGATTGCGAGATGGGTACAAATTCGTTCCGCCTCTTCCAGAAAATGAGACGAGTACAATATCGTTACACCTTTCGCTTTCAACGTCAATAAAAATTCGAGAATCATGTTACGGGATTGAACATCAACACCCGCAGTGGGCTCATCCAGAATAATTAAAGAAGGGTCGTGCAATAATGCAGCTATTAAATTCAATCTGCGCTTCATTCCTCCCGAAAAAGTTTGCACACGCTTGTGCATCTTGTCTTGCAAACCAAAGGTATTTACGTATTCATCGATTCGTTTCTTTAATACTTCTGTTTGCAATCCATACATGCGACCGAAGTAAAAAAGATTTTCATGCGCAGTGAGCGTTGGAAATAATGCAATCTCCTGTGGAGCTACGCCTATTTTTTCCCGAATAGCTGCGCTGCTCTCTCCTACTTTCAAATCCAACACCTGAATAGAACCTTCATCGGGTTTCAATAAACCACATAGCAACATTACCAATGTAGATTTACCTGCTCCATTCGGGCCGAGTAAACCAAACACAGATCCTTTTGAAATTTCTAACGTGAGATGAGAAACAGCAGGTTGTTGAGCACCTTTGTATTGCTTGCTTACATTATTGATTTGAACAATGGCTCCACTCATTTCGACTTACTAACCTGGTAAAGCTGTTCGAATGTTTTTTGCTCCCGATGTGAAACCGCTTCAAGCATATCCGCCAATTCAGAAAATGTTTTAGTATCAGAAGTACGGTTTTTACAAACACGACCGGCATAGTATGCAAAATCGCGAAGCAAATCGCCATTGGCTGTCATTTGTTTGGAGATATCGAACATCTCATTATTCTTTAGTAATGTGCTCGACTGATCCAGAAAGGCTGCATACAAAAATCGAAAGCCTGCACCACCTGTTCCAATTTCTTCCTGCATGCGAATAAGGTGTCCTAACCACAAAATTGCTTTGCGATTACCTAAACGTTCAGGCCAATGACGTAAGCGTTTCGATAGGTATGTCATTCCTTTTGCTCCAAATAATGGAATCGGAATCCTGGTCATGCGATCGCTTGTCTCTTTAATGCCAGTCCAGATTGCCTTCTCAAGCGGAAACTCTCCTGGTATTTGAATCGGATAATACATTCTTCCACTGGGTTCAGGCATCCCCTTAGCAAAACGAGCGCGCACCAAGTCTTCGTAGGCGATATCGGTGGTGGTTTCCATTACCGGATCGCTTACTAAGTAACGACCGTTCTCTTTTCCGAAAACAATTATGTTATGCGCATTAAAATGAAAGCGATAGGCCGCAGGAAGGTAATCTAGATAAAACACAGACGTTAGCATTCCCACAGGCTGGCCTTTATCCAACATCTTATCTAACTCCGTCATGGCAGTAGTAGTCGAAGAAAATTTCTTGCTTTCGATCTTGATGCCAATACGATTTGAAAACTTTTTAAAGATATGTCCGGGCCAGATGCGATAAGTAGCAACAGGTATTCCGTTTAATTTCACAAACGGCATGTACGAAAAGAAAAGACCAGAGCCGATACCAAATGCCATAGGCTCATCAAAGTCGAGGCCATGAAATCGCATCAGATTAGAGATCACTCCGCTTTCGCAATGAGCAGATTGCTTGTGTGTAAAATTAACCTGCATGCTTTTGTTTTAATCGTTCGATGTCAGTAAACTCTTCTACGCTGATGCGGAATGTGTAGGCATATTTCTCCAATGTTTTTTTGCTCAGCTTGTTAAAGAAGAATGGCTTCGTATGAAGACGAACCACAAAACTCATGGTGCCGACATAGCTTGCTACCATCGAGAAATCCATGATATTCTTCTTAAGGTAATATAAAACCGGACTAGCTTTTCCTTCTATTACCATCAAGCGTGCGTCCTCCACTTCATTGTTCACTACATCCCAGGCCTGTTGCATGGCAACGGTTTCAGGTTCCCAACCGACACTGTTTACTTTCTTATAATGCCCACTTTCATCAGTAGCATAATACAACTTGGCCAGTTTGCCCTCGTTGAGATTTTCTTTATCCTGTGGAACTTGGTCTTCTTTCATTATTTCTTTGATCTTAATAATGGCTAAAACGTATCAACTAAGTAGCCAAAAATAAGGCGAATATAAAATCTTTTGCGTTACCCTTCACAACGGTAGCCGCTAAACATGCTAAAACTCAATAACATCCAACAGCATGTTTTATTCCTGGATTTAGGGATACATTCACACAGCCACAATTGAAGCCAAGGATGTAGTTCTATCAGGTCAGAAATCTATTTCTTCTTTAGCAGTATTTTAGCATTTCGAAATTCTACCGCTGCTGGTAAAAAGTCAGTTATTTTATTCCAATCAGCGGCAGCTACTACATTTTTATTGTAATATTTCTTTGTTGTTACGATAAGCTTGTTTTCATTTAATACAGCTGTAGAGATAAATCCCCCAGCCTCGGTTTCAACTTTCTTATTCAGGTTTTCAAGTCCTTCAACATCAAAACCTTCCGGAATAGTGAGGGTAATGTTCAAAGCAAAAGTCCTTGCATAATCCATATAGATATCTCGTGTTCTTGTACGTTGTTTTTCCTGAATATCGGTTTGTCCTCCGATAAACTTACCCAGTTCAAGGATAATATTTGGTCCTGCTTTCTTCGTCATACTTTCCAGTGTAAACTCATCTTCATAATCAGTATCGGGCGCATTTTCCCACATACCTATATTTTTAACTGTCAAGCTGTAATCCGAAACCTTGCCATCGGTGTCTCTCTCCAGCTCCTCTTTCATCCGGGTATCTCGTTCATTATAATCCTGAACCTTGCGCTGTTCAAACTTTGTCTCCTCCTTGTTATACTCTTTTATAATATTCCCCATGAGGCGCGATGACTCAACCATATACTTGGGTTGATTGTAAGCCTTCATATAATCATAATTGGTAAACACAGAATATTGATGCTGCTTTTTGATCAGGCCCTTTACAACCGTTTTGCGTTTCACATGAAGCTTGGCGATATCATCCGCTTTAAAATCGATTACGAAAGAAGTTGTCTCTACATTTTGATCAGCTGTTGAAACCGGTATTGGGCGTAATGCGTGAGTCCCTCTACTGGATACCCCCTCCATTCCTTCTAACATAAAAGGCACATCGTTTACCATTGCAAATGGAGATGGCCTTGATATATAGATGGGTGGTGTAGTGTTTACCTTAATTACCAAATCACAATTACTAAAACTTACTACATCTGATATGGGTCCATACCATCGGGGCGAAACAAGCAGAATCTCATGCTCAATCTTATGAACCTTGAGAAATCGATCCATAACGTAAAAGAACTTATTGGGGGTATAGGTTGAATTTAGCGGATCGCCCAATTCAATATCGAAGAAAGCTTTCTTATAAATGGGGTTGCGCAACAAGGAAAAAACCTCCCTGGTTAATTTTTTCTGATCTTGCTCCTTCTTTAAACTAAGCTTTACAAAATCTTCAATGACTCCCACATCCATCTGAACCGAATTAAAACTCTCCAACATTCTTCCGGCAACATTACTGGGCACTGGCTTAGAAGTGCTGCTACCTATTTGATATCGCACATGTGGTGCAGTGCGGTACTCAAAGTCCCAAAGCAAATCAGGAGCCTTTTCCTGCATTTCATTTTTTATGGAATATATTTCATCGTTCTTCACCACTTTCTTTACAAAATCTGGCGCACCATTATAAGATGTACTGTAAAAATGAAATTGGTGTGGTATGGAGAAACTAAAGGTATTCGAAACAATAGGGTATTTGCTCTCTAACAATATTTCATCACCAAAATCCGGCATCTGTATACTCTCATCCTTTATTGCAATATAGTAGTCAATAATATCACCAGGCTCAAGATTGGGAATGGGAATCTTCAAATCGTTTTCACTTGTTGCATCTGCTTTTACTGCTTTTGTAAGATCAACTTCTTTTTCACTTCCGTTTGGTTTAATCACTTTAATGCCAATTACCTTGTAGGATGAGGCTCTGCCAAACATGTTAGTACGTATGGATTTGTCATCAAAAGAAAGATCAGAAAAATCAACTACAGCTGCTTTGTCTAATAGCTTTATTCTGAAATGTGTATTGAACTTTTCAACATAGAATCGGGTAGGACTTATACCCGCCATCTTCGTAGCAAAATCACCAATGTATTCACGATCAAGTGCAAGCACCACAGCCGATTCATTCTTCCACTTTTCAGGAACTTCTGTTTTTTTAAACTCTTTCGAAGCGTTTGTCCACATGTCTAGCTTTAGTTTTTTATCAACATCGCTTTGTGAAAGAACATCGATGAAAGCGGAGACTAAGAGAGCAGTCAATACAATACGTTTCATGAAAAAATAGTTGGGTTAATTATGGATGATGAACTTGCTTTTGGATTACAATTACTTCTTTAAGACAATTTGGTTCTCATATCCTTGCGCTAATTGTTTTACTGCAGCATTCCATTGTGCAAATGATTTCTTTTTTATGATACCATCCGGAATAACGAGCTCTTTTGTATAAATGATTTTATCTCCGGTTTGCTTATAGTTCATTGAAAAAGAAAACTCAGAATCAGAAATAGAAACCATTTCGGGCAAGTGGCTCACTGAAAAACCATCAGGAATAGATAGTTCTATCGAAGTTTTCTTATGAACCCTTTCACCAAAGTCAACGTCATTTTGACGCGTGTCTTTTATTTCCCAGTCTTTAAAACTTTTAGAGGGATCAATGTCAATATAATATTCATTATTAAAAGCACTTACGGCTCCGTTAAACGTCACATCACAAGTTAGAGAAAGGGGCCCGCTGCGTTCGTTAAGATCCGGAAGTTTCACTTCTGTAGCTTTTAAATTCCGATTACCATTGGCTATAAAATCTGTAACGTACTCTTCGCGCTTCTCACTTTTTGTGTAATGATAGGTATACAGAAAATTCTTCTTCGCTTCTCCTTTTAAATCAACCACCAACTTACCTTCTAAATTTTCTCCCTTTATAGAAGCTTGCAATACCCTATTATCAGAATCAATACTTTTTGTTGGCTCCCCTATTCTGTCCAGAATGAATTTGTCTCCATTTTCAATCATTACCGATTGACCTTGTATGCGAACCGCATTTTCACCGAATGGAACATATTTTTCAGTGGCATCGAGGTAATACTTTTTTCCATTTAGCAAGAGTGTGCAAATCATGTGATTGTTTACCGCTAACGAAGGTAGCGAGTGATCATACATTATTCTTCGTGTTCCAATCCATGTAAGGCGCGCATCAAATCCTGCCACCTTCAACATTTCTTTTGTGAGATTGGCCATCCCTTTACAATCACCATAACGTTTTTCAAAAACATCTTGGGCTTCACTCGGTTTAAACGCTGCAATACCATCTTCAAAAGCGATGTATCGGATGTTATCCTGCACCCAATAATATATAGCCTTTACCTTTTCTTCATCCGTCTTTTTATCTTGAACTAATTGTGATACGGTTGCTTTAAATAATTGTGGATTCGGTTTAAGCTGTTGCGTAAGACCGCTACACCAATCATACAAATCCTGCGGAGAGGCCAGTACGTTTACTTTCTTTCCTGATTGCATTATAGACTTTACCAGAATGAGCAGATGTGGACGAGTATACTGATCGCCACGATCAAAGTCTTCACGTTTGCGTCCTGCTAATTCCTTTGCTGTATACTCGATTATGAGCTTACCTCCTTCTGTCTTTTCAGATTTTGAAATCGAGTATCCAGTTAAATTAAATTCCTTTATTTCGACTTCAATATCCAGAGGTATAAGGAAGGTAATTTTTTCATTTTTTACCGGATACTTATTCTGAAAAAATACGGAGGTGAAGTATTTTGAGTCATCAAATCGCTTCGTGGTTGTTACATCCCAAACTTCTCCAAGTTCCTTCAGCTTAAGCGGATAGGTACAAAATTTACCATCATCATAAAAAAGACCTTCGCTTGTATATGCACCACATACCTTTGATTCTTCACCTGCCTTTTGTTTAAGATTGCTGGAAGCATAAAATTTTTCGATTTGCAAATTTTGATTGTACCACTCCGTCTCATAAATGATTTCGTTATAACGTAGGGATAAGAGTTTTTTATTGACGCTAACCGCTACTTTAACGGGAGCCTTTGTTCCCTTCGAAAACTCATACACGCCATTTGACTCAATGATCGCTACTTCATCATCCTTGTATTGTTGTTGAAAATCCCTGGCCATTTTAGGATAATCCTGACTCTGTGCTGCATACCCCAGAGTGATAAAGAAATAGATAAGCAATTTTTTCATGAAGGAACGGTCCTGAATAACATCAAAATTAACACGATTAACACAAGAGGGTCCTTTGGAAAGTGCTTTAATTACGGTCCAAATATAGTTTTTTTAAGTATTTCCAAAGTAGAATTACTCAGGGGCCAACTTATTATTTTAGCCCTTGTATTACCATCGGATAATTAACATCTTCGGCACACCAACCAATACCCTCATCGCATGAAAAAATCACTTCTTTTTGCACTCATTCTTCTTCCCGGCTTGATCGCTGCGCAGAGCAAAGTATACGACAACCTTTCATTACCCAGTAAAATATTAAAAGGAGATCGGAAATATGCGGTCTATTTACCTGATGGATATGAAACATCACAGCGCTCCTACCCTGTTCTCTACTTATTGCATGGTGGTGGTGACGACCAAACAGGCTGGGTTCAGTTTGGTGAAGTCCAGCGCATCGCTGATAAGGCGATCTCAGATGGTTCAGCAACGCCTATGATTATTGTAATGCCGGATGCCAATACCGGGCAACGGGGTTATTACAATGATGTAAAGAATGAATGGAGGTATGAAGATTTTTTCTTTGAAGAGTTTATGCCTTTTGTTGAATCAAAATATAGAATTAAAAAGGATAAACGATACCGTGCTGTTGCCGGCCTGTCAATGGGTGGTGGTGGAACGTTCATTTACGCATTACATCATCCTGAATTATTCTCTTCTGCT
>DAIQPD010000301.1:0-3720 GCA_036787535.1 Chryseolinea sp. | reverse complement strand
GCAGGCCAACTACTTGCGTGGACCGGAATGCAAATACAGGTTGAAGGTAATATGATGATTTTGAATGGCTCGTCCTTTTCGGTCGATGAAGCATGCATGGGACTTAGCATGTTAGGGATTTCCATGCTGATGGGAGTGATGGCCATTGGTCATCAATATCATAAAAGGAAAACTCAGCTTTCCCTTTTGAATACTTCACTATTTTTTCTGGCAGTCTTTTTACTAAACCTTCTTTGCAATCTTTTAAGAATACTGGTGTTGGTTTTGTTCAACATTCCTCCTGAAAATCCAATGCATGAATTTGTCGGGATCTTGTGCTTTGTTGTTTACATAATGATTCCAATTTATTTTTTAAGCGAGTGGATGTTAAAAAGATCAGGAAGACCTATTGTAGATGAACGAGGAAATATTCAGATAACGTACTTTGGAAAATCATGCATCATGATTTTCTCGATTGTTATTATGTTAACGGGTATTCAGTTGAATGAAAGTAGAAAACAGGTGTCAACTCTTCATTCGTCAGCAACTCTTTCTGGATTTCAGTCCACCAATCTGAACGATGGAATTACAAAACTTAGTAATGAGAATGCACTTGTTTATATAAAGCCCATTCCGGAATTTTTTACCAGTGAGCACACACCTTTACTCTGCTGGAAAGGGAGTGGATATCATTTTGAAAGTATTCGAACGGTGAAGATTCATGACCAGGAAATTTACACAGGACATTTGGTGAATGATAAATCTACCCTTTATACAGCATGGTGGTACAGTAATGGAAAAGTTCTAACCATCAATCAACTGGATTGGCGATTTCGAATGGTCAAGGGTGAGGAAGGATTTAATCTTGTTAATGTAACGTCTGACAGTGAAGCAGATTTAGATGCTACCCTTAACTCTATTTTAAAAGATAAACAATTGAATTTTTCTTTATGAATAATTCCCCTGAAAAACTAAATCGAAGCATTCGTTGGATTCTAACATTCTTTATAGCTGGCCTTGTTTTAAGCGGGCTCACAGCGCTTCCTATAGAATGGCAACTTCAGTTGGCACATGAACAAATTAAAGATTGGGATGGTGATGTGTGGCTGGTTCAATGGCTTGAGTTTGTTTATCAAGGGGTGAAAGAAACAAATAGTAAATATCCCTTCATTTCATACGGCACAGACTGGCTTGCTTTTGCTCACTTTATAATGGCACTGGTTTTTATAGGGCCGTGGCGTGATCCAATAAAGAACATCTGGGTTATTGAATTTGGAATCCTTGCTTGTGTTCTTATTTTTCCATTCTCTCTTATCGCTGGAGCAGTGCGCGGTATACCTTTGTATTGGCGAATGATTGATTGTTCATTTGGAATCTTTGGTGGATTGCTTTTGTTGATTTGCTATTATAAAGTGAAGAAGCTGCAGAATACATTTGAAATTGTAAGATGACATCGACAATAAAAAAAGTGATAGTACTCTGCATTTTTAGCGTGGCCATGGCTGCACTTGAGAGTGCAGTCGTTGTTTATCTGAGAGCATTATATTATCCTGATGGATTTACAGTTGCATTCAAATTGATTGATCAACATATTTTACTCGTTGAAATAGCCCGAGAATTGGCCACGCTCATCATGCTTGTTGGTGTGGCCTATTTAGCAGGTGTGAATCGTTATGACCGGTTTGCTTTCTTTTTATTAAGCTTTGCTGTGTGGGACATTTTTTATTATGTCTGGCTAAAAGTATTTATTGACTGGCCAACATCATTTTTTGAATGTGACATATTGTTTTTAATTCCTATAACCTGGCTAGGACCTGTAATGGCTCCGATTATTTGTTCCATTACGATGATAATTCTTTCGGTCGTAATCCTGAGAAAGTATAGTACTCAAACCAAAATGGAATTCTCCTTTCTTGTTAGTAGCTGTTTGTTCGTTGGAAGCCTCCTTATACTGATCACCTTTATGCAGGATTATGTAAATCTCTTAATCGTATCTGATTCATTGCGCGATTACCCCAATCTCCTGAGAAACGAAAGATTTATTAGTGCAGCATCAGCCTACACACCAGAGTCATACAATTGGTTTTTATTTATTGTTGGAGAATTAATCATTTGCATAGGTATTTTTAAGTCTGTCTTTCGTGGCTAATATTCTGAGTGAGCGTCAGTAGATGATGAGGATAGAATTCAGGTATTGGAGACGATAGGTACCAATCCTGAATTATTTTTTCATTCAATGTAATATCATACGCATCTGTATGCTTAAAAGTGTAATTTCATTTTTTAAATAAACCAGAGTATGAATTTGAACATTGACGCTGAGAAAGAAAATACCTATGACGCCATTGTGGTGGGAACAGGAATAAGCGGGGGATGGGCTGCAAAAGAGTTAACCGAGAAAGGATTGAAAACCTTGGTGCTCGAGCGTGGCCGTAATGTAAAGCACGTAGTGGATTATCCTACGATGACAAAAGATCCATGGGATTTTCCAAATGCCGGACGTCTTACGCCCGATGATATAAAAGTGCTTCCAGTTCAATCTCGCACAAATTGGATAGGACAGGATACAAAGCATTGGTGGGTGAATGATTTGGAAAATCCATATACAGAAGTAAAACCTTTTGATTGGATTCGCGGCTATCACGAAGGAGGGCGATCCATCATGTGGGGAAAACAAACCTATCGTTTATCCCAAATGGATTTTGAAGCAAATGCAAAAGAGGGTGTTGGTGTTGATTGGCCAATACGATATGAAGATCTCGCACCCTGGTATGATAAGGTAGAAACGTTTATTGGTGTGAGCGGCCGGGCTGAGGGACTTCCTCAATTACCAGATGGTAAATTTCTTCCTGAAATGGAGTTGAATTGCGTTGAAGAAGTTTTTCGGGATAAGGTAGCAGAGAAATTTGGAAGAAAAATTACCATCGGTAGAGTAGCACATCTTACTGCGGCACTACCACACGATCCATCTCGCGGAATCTGTCAATCGAGAAATCTTTGTAGCCGTGGTTGCCCGTATGGTGCATACTTCAGCAGCAATGCTTCAACATTACCTGCCGCAGAACGAACCGGTAACATGACGTTGAGACCTCATTCTATTGTTCATTCCATTATCTACGATGAGAAGAAAGGCAAAGCCATTGGTGTTAAGGTATTGGATGCAGAAACCAAACAAGAGATCGAGTTCTTTGCTAAAATTATTTTTCTGAATGCTTCTACATTGGGAAGCACATTCATTTTAATGAACTCCATATCCAATCGTTTTCCTAATGGTTTAGGAAATGGAAGTGACCAATTGGGTAGAAATTTAATGGATCATCAATATCGAACGGGTGCAGAAGCAGAGGTAGAGGGTTTTGATGATAAATATTATATCGGCCGCAGACCAAACGGAATTTACATTCCACGATTCCGGAATATAGGCAATGATAAACGAACAGACTTTATTCGAGGATATGGTTATCAAGGCGGTGGAAGTCGTGATAGTTGGTCGCGTGGAGTAGCCGAGCTGTCGTTTGGTGAAGAGCTGAAAGATTCTCTTACGGCACCGGGTAAATGGAAAATTGGTATTACCGGTTTCGGTGAGTGCTTACCTTATTCTGATAATAGGGCAACATTAAATACGGATAAGAAAGATGCTTATGGCTTACCGACATTAAGTATCGATGCGGAATGGAAAGAGAATGAGAAAGCCATGCGCAAAGACATGCGAGTTACCGCTGCAGAAATGCTTGAAGCTTC
>DAIQPD010000300.1:0-3737 GCA_036787535.1 Chryseolinea sp. | reverse complement strand
TGTCCCTGGCCGCACAGCTTCCAATATAACGGCAGAAACCACGTTACGATTGGCTTCCGATAAAAATATTATTGGAACAAAAGAAGCGTCTGGTAACATTGAGCAATGCATGAAAATCGCAAAAGACAAACCTGTTGATTTTCTTTTACTCTCTGGTGATGATATGCTTACCGTAGCCTTGTATTCTCTCGGTGCTAAAGGCGTTATCTCTGTTTTGGCAAATGCATTACCGGTAGTATTTAAAAAGATGAAGGAATATTCTTTTGCCAACAATTATACAAAGGCAAGTCTGGAACAATTTAAACTTATTGAATTGAACACTCCTATGTATGAAGAAGGTAATCCTGTTGGTGTAAAATATTTATTATCTGAACTGGGCGTTTGCAACAGTGCTGTACGTTTGCCTATGGTTAAAGCGAGTGCGCAGCTTCAGGTGAAAATAAAGAAGGCTTATGCCGAAATAAAAACAAAAAAGCAGTAGAAACATTTTAGTGAGTTTCTACTGCTTATTCGTTTATGAAATGGAGATTACTAATTCTTTTCAAAGGTTAGATAATCTGTACCGCCATTTCCTCCACTCTCATCAATGAGTTTTATTTTGGTTGATGCATACTCGATAACATGCCAATCATCAGATAATTCCTCAAAAGTGGCAGGGCTGGCAAATTCAATATTAAAATGGAGATCGTCAACCGAGTCATCATTACTGTTGCTGTCTGAAACACTCCAGGTTCCTGTATGAACGGTAGTTCCATTTGAAGCAGTCAACACATTTGAAGTGCCGAATGTGAAATTAAATCCCGTAAAATCACTTGTCTCGTCTGTGTCAGTGTCGAAGAAATAAGTAATCTTCCAGGTACCCGAAGACGCAATATTAATTACTTCATTTTGATCTCCCTTTTCTGAATTATCATCAGAACACGCCAAAGCCAAAGGCAGTAAAAACGCAAAGAGGATTATTTTTTTCATATTTTGTCTTATTTTGATATTCCTTGTGAATTGATTTTTGGCTCAAGTTAAAGAGCTGAGTACTGAACTAAAATGATTAAAATCAGTTTGAGATGAAAATACTTTCAATCATCTTATTTTACGTTTAAACGCATGAATATCCCAATACTAAAATTTCTAAGCACATTCTGTTTCCTGCTCTGTGTAACGGTCAGTTTCGCACAGCATCCTCCGTATTGGAGTGAAATACAATCATTCAGGCGCAGCGACAGCATCAGTGCTCCTCCTAAAAAAGTCATTCTGTTCGTTGGGAGTTCATCCTTCCGACTATGGAAGGAAATTCAGCACGATTTTCCGAATCATACGATTATCAACCGAGCTTTTGGCGGATCATCTTTTCCAGATGTCATTCGATATGCCAATGATATTATCCTACCGTATAATGCCAAGCAAGTTGTTATTTATTGTGGCGAAAATGATTTGGCTTCATCCGATTCGGTTACAGCACAGATTGTTTTTGATCGGTTTAAAGTTCTATTTGATATCATCCGTAATCAATCTCCCAAAACAAACATTGTTTTCGTATCCATCAAACCAAGTCCCAGTCGCGATCGAATTCAATCAAAAGTAATAGAGGCCAACAAACTCATTGAAGCTTTTCTGAAAACAAAAAAGAGAACAGCTTATGTTAATGTTTACGACTTAATGATCGATTCTGAAGGAAGGCCTATTAAAGAATTATTTCAGAACGATATGTTACACATGAAACCGAATGGCTATGCCATCTGGAAAAAAGCGATTGAGCCTTATCTCATCAGGTAAGAATTATTTATACAAGTTATTAGAGGATATCATATGAAAAGGATAATCATACTATTATTATCTGGAATTGTCGGGGTAATCCTCCTGTTCGTTCTATCCAACAGAATAATGGCTGATAAACCTCAACGGGTTATTCAATCAACTAAAACGGATACAATCCAATTTCAGGACGGAGACATCATCTTTCAAATTTCTAAGTCAAGTCAAAGCAAGGCAATTCAACTCGCCACCAATTCAAAATACAGTCACATGGGAATTCTTTACAGTACAAATGGAGAGTTCAATGTTTACGAAGCAATTCAACCTGTAAAACTTACTCCGCTAAAGGATTGGATCAAGCGAGGTTTAGATTCTCATTATGTTGTTAAACGACTTCAGAACAACAAAGAAATTCTTACGAACGAAAACGTTCAAAAAATGAAAGACCTGGGTGAGACGTTCACTGGGAAAAACTATGACTTGTACTTTGAATGGTCAGATGATCGAATCTATTGTTCTGAATTAGTATGGAAAATTTATAAAGAAGCTTTGGATGTAGAGATTGGTGACTTGCAAAAATTAAGTGATTTTGATTTAACGAATAGCATTGTAAAGAATAAGTTGGCTGAGCGATATGGATCAAAAATTCCCTTAAGTGAAAAAGTAATTTCACCTGCTGCTATGTTTAACTCCGATAAATTACTTACTGTCTACACAAATTAATAAGCACCTTAAAGTTCAAACGCAAACCCTTTCTCAATCAGTTCATCATACCTCTTTTTATCAAACTGATAAAGACTTGCCGCCCGGTGTGATACATCCTTTTGCTTCTCCTCACACTCTTCTAATAAATCCATCTTCATCAGCTTTCTACGGAAGTTTGGCTTGTCCAATTTATGATCAAGAATGGCTTCGTATAATTCCTGTAATTGCAAGAGTGTAAATTTCTTTGGCAATAAATTGAATCCAATGGGCTCATGCCTGACTTTGTGTTTCAAAAATTTCAATCCCGTTTCTAAAATGCGACTGTGATCATACGGCAACTTGGGCATCTCACTCAGCTTAAACCATTTTGCATCAGTAGCAGTAAAGCCTGGATGGAGTACATAATTCTCTGGCTTTACCAAGGCATAGTAAGCAATGGTAATAACCCGTTTGGTAGGATATCGATCGACTGATCCAAAGGTTTTAAGTTGTTCGAGGTAAATATTGGAAACGCCTGTAAGATCATTCAGAATTCGATTTGCAGAGTCCTTAATACCTTCATTGTATTGTATCCATCCACCTGGAAGAGCCCACATACCTTTACTTATTCCTTCGCCATGTTGCACCAATAAAATATCAAGCTCACTCTTCTTAAAACCAAAAATCAGGCAATCAATCGATAAGGCATCGATGATAGCTGTTGTCGGGCTCATATTTTTACTCATAACTTTTTTACAAAGGACAATAAATTTTACCTACCTTGTAGTCAAATATACTATAAGTTATAATTTACATCACAATCGATTGAATTAATATTTAAATGGCTATGGCAAAATACCTTTTTGGTTTTGATTTAGGAAGTTCGTCTGTTAAAGCATCCCTCATTGATATTGAAACTGGCCAGACTGCGGCCTCTGCACAGTCTCCATCGGAAGAGATGCCCATGTTAGCTATCAAACCCGGTTGGGCAGAACAAGATCCTGATATGTGGTGGGAACATCTGGTGGCCAGCGTACATGCCTGCTTAAAGAAGAGTGGTGCTAAAGGTGAGGATGTTGCAGGAATTGGTATTTCGTATCAGATGCATGGTCTGGTGTGTGTCGATAAAAATCAAACCGTATTGCGCCCCTCTATTATATGGTGTGATAGTCGCGCGGTTGAAATAGGGAATGATGCCTTTCGGCAACTTGGGGAAAAATACTGTCTTGAACATTTGCTGAACTCGCCCGGAAATTTCACCGGATCAAAGTTGAAATGGGTAAAAGACAATGAGCCAGCCTTGT
>DAIQPD010000076.1:0-18316 GCA_036787535.1 Chryseolinea sp. | reverse complement strand
TCTCCACTACGTATTGAGTAGAACTATTTCTTAAAGTATACGGATTTGGATTAGTCAATGTACCTAATTCATTTGTTCTATATGACAATGCTTCGGCAACTTTATCACCATTAAATACTCCAAGGTCAACATAGTTTTTACTGACATCATCAAGATAATCTGTGAAAGTGTACCGAAAGCCAAATTCTGCAGAAAAGTCCAATACTTCATTTATTCTAAAACGCGCACCAATTCCTCCTGGTATGGCGATCTGCAACAATTTATACTCTTTAATTCCATAGTTGACATCAGTCGGAAGCAAGGTCGCATTTTGTCCTTCTGTTCCATAATCTCGCAGGTTTACCCAATCACCAGCCCCAGGCAAAGCAGTAACGCCATCAACACCAAATTTCGGAATTTGAGCTTGTGGATTATGAAGGAAGCCCGCAACTCCTAGGAAGACATATGGTGTCCATTTTACCCTGCTGATGTAGGTAGCCTGATTTTCGAAAAGATCAAAACTAGCAACCACAGAAAGCTCCTTTATGCGATTCCTGAAAGATAAATTTCGTCTAGACCTGAATATGCCATTTTCTGTATCTGATGCATCTGCCGATTTAGCATCAGAACCCTTAAGGGTACCATACATAAATGTCCCTGTAAGTGTATACCGCGGACCAAACCGGTGTGCAAATGATATTCCGATTGCGGGTCTTGTAAAGGAAATATCCGTGCTGACTATTCCCTTCTTAGGTGATAAATCCCCGTAATAATTCAACGCATTTAATGAAATGCCGATTGAATTATATCGATTGGCTGGGGTGAAGTGATTTTTCTTTCCCCGATAGCTCGAAATTCGTTTGTTATTTCTCTTGATGCTTTTTCGATTCATCTGACCAAATGAATCATTGGCGGTGAAAAGTATTATAAGTGCCAGTAAGAGGTATAAAGTCTTTCTCATTTCTATGGAAATAAGGATTTAAAAATCAGTGAATTACAAATGTACTAAAAATCAATTACGTACATCCAAACCCCAGTTCAACTTTTGACGCAAGGTTTTGAAATAGTGATGATCTTCCAGTTGAATCAAGTTTACCTTAAAATCAGCTTTAGCAAGCTTCAGTTTTATTGTCGAGTCAACTGACGAAATACGTGAATCTAATGAAACCAAAAATCGCTTACTCCTCCCTTCAATTTCAAAAGTAATTTCAGAACTATCACTGACAACAATTGGACGTACGGTTAATGTGTGTGGACTTACGGGTGTGATCACAAAGTTTCCCGAGCGAGGAAAAATTAAAGGTCCCCCGCAGCTTAATGAATATCCCGTTGAACCGGTGGGTGTTGATACAATAATACCATCTGACCAATATGAATTTAAAAACTCTCCATCAATAAAAGTGTGGATGGTAATCATGGATGACGTATCCTTCTTCATTATCGTAAAGTCATTAAGAGCAAAATTCAATTTGCCAAAAATCTCTTTGCTGGAATGAAGCCTGAGTGCGGTTCGTTTATCCAATGAATAATTCCCATCAAAAACATTTTGTAATACATGGTCGATCTCTTCCTTACCTATGGTAGCTAAAAACCCGAGCCTGCCCGTATTAATACCAAGGATCGGTGTTTGAAACAAACCAATGTGGGTAATAGATTCCAGCAATGTACCATCACCACCAATACTAATGAACAACCCAACATCTTTGAAAGGATGTCCTTGCTCGTAGGTTTTGAATTTTATTTTTTTGAATGCCGTGCCCTTAAGAAACTTGCTGAAAGTTAAGGAGACAATTATTTCGGCCCTATACATTGCAAGAATCTCGAATATATGAGCTATAAATGGCGCGGCCTGCCGTTTAAATTCTTTGCCGTGTACCGCTACTTTCATTAAGCTTGGGTTTCTCTCTGTTCAGGGATGTTAACGATTAAAGATAATAGGGAAGTGCCAAAGCACAATGAGTGGAGGATAATTAAATATCAAGGTATCTCAAAAGCATGTCAATTCTATCTTGCTCATCGCCTCTTGGTTTTGTTTCCTGATATCTGCCTATAACACTGTATTTGAAGCGCTCTAATGTTGCTACAATACGGGAAAGATCCAGTTGGTTTATTTTCAAAGTCAACCTTAGTTTTAGTGGATCAAGTGGATCATCCTTTACAATAGTGCTAAGAATTTTTGCATGATTTTCTTCTACTAATCTGGATATCTCTGCAAGTGAATAATCTACGCTATTCATTGATAAAACTAAAATTCCACCAGGTAACTGCACCGCTGCCGTTTGAGCGAAGGAGGTGAGTGTGTCTTGAACTGTGATAACCCCGGCATACGTTCGATCATCGTTTAGCACAGCAACCATTTGAAGTTTATTTTCAGCGGCTACTTTAAGTATGTCGTAAAAGTGTGTGTCTAACTGAACATAACAGTTAAGGCCGGCCAGATCAAAATCTTTAACAAGCTGCTCAATATTATTTGTTTCAAGAATAATTTCTTCAGAAATAAATCCAAGAAGTTTATCATCTTCAACAACGGGCATGTAATTGCAGCGAAATTCTTCCATCCAGACAATTGCTTTATGGGCATCGTCTGTTCCTCGTAAGGGAGGAATCATGTGGTTAATTAAATCTTCGGCTATCACGCTGTTGCTTTATCAAATTACCAGAAAATCTTCTACTAACTCGTTGAATTTGTCGGGATGCTCCATCATAGGGGCATGGCAACATTTATCAATAAATTTCAATTCAGAGTTTGGAATAAGTCGGTTAAATTCATGCGCCACCAAGGGGGGTGTAATGGTGTCGTTTAATCCCCAAACCAATAATGTTGGTGCTGTAATGTTTGGTATTTCATCGGCCATATTATGACGCTGTGCCGACTTTGCAATGGCTACAATGCGTAAGCATTTTGGAATGCTGTTCGTTATTTCAAATACCTCATCGATCAATTCTTTTGTGGCTACCTTTGGATCATAGAATGTATACGAAACCCTTTCTCTTATATAGTCGTAATTGCCTCTCTTCGGATATGATCCTCCCATAGAATCCTCAAACAGACCTGAGCTTCCTGTCAGGATAAGTTTTTTTACCTTATCCGGATTTTTAAGCGTATAAATCAATGCGATATGACCACCCAGACTATTGCCCATAATGATCATATCTTCCAGTTTTTTCTGAGCAACAAAGTCTTCGACAAATTTTCTGAGACCATCTAATCCTGCTTCTCGAATGGGCATTTCATATAAGGGAAGCATAGGTATAATAACCCGAAAGTTTTTAGAAAAACGACTTACAACACCTTCCCAATTACTTAGTGCTCCAAACAATCCATGCAGCAACAAGAGCACCCTGCCCTGACCTTCCTCGACAAATTTAAAATTACCTTCTTCTTTTATTTTGATCTCCATGCTCTAAATTCTTGGGGATAAGTAAGGGATTTTTTTTTATAGAACGAAACGATTTTTAACAATCGCAACCATTACTGAACTCTAATCCTTGTAAATAAATGTTTTGCCTTCTCCCTTTTTTGTTATGTATCCGCGATACATCCCTTCTGTGCAAAATGTAAAGGCAAAATTACCTTGTCTATCTAACGCAATAGTTCCACCATCACCACCAATTGCAGGTAGCTTTTTCATCACTACACTGTCCGATGCTTCTTTAACAGAAAGTCCACCGTATTCCATTAGCGCGGCAATGTCTCTGGCAACCCCAAGCCTTATAAAATATTCGCCCCAACCGGTTGATGAAACCGCGCAAGTTGTATTATTTGCATAAGTCCCAGCTCCAATAATGGGGGCATCTCCTACTCTCCCATATTTTTTATTATTCATCCCTCCGGTAGAAGTGCCTGCTGCCAAATTTCCATATTGATCGAGTGCCACGCATCCTACCGTGCCAAATTTTTTGTCCTTGATGAAGGGATCATATAGCGAAGCTTCAGTTCCTAACTCTTGCTTCTTCAGTTTTAAAAGCTGTTGATAGCGAGTAGAGTCAAAAAAATACGAAGGTTCAACCATGATAAGCCCAGCTTCCTTTGCAAATTTTTCCGCGCCCGGACCCACCATCATAACATGATCAGATTTCGTCATAACAGCATGCGCGGCCGTTATTGGATTTTTAATAGTAGTAATACCTGCTACCGCACCGGCCATTAAATTACTTCCATCCATAATCGAAGCATCTAGTTCATTTTTTCCTTGGTTTGTAAAAACCGCCCCTTTGCCGGCATTAAAAAGGGGGGAGTCCTCCATTACTTTAATTGCAGCTACAACAGCATCTACACTTTTGCCTCCATGCTCCAGTACTGCAAAGCCACTATCAAGTGCCTCATTGAGTTTGGCCTGATACGCCTTTTCTTTTTCCTCGGTCATATTTTCCCGCTTTATTGTCCCAGCGCCACCGTGAATTACTAAGGTAATAGGGCCTGGCTTCACATTCTCAATAGAATTGTTTCGCAATTCCTTTTGTGTACAAGATAGCGTCACCAGTACCAATGCGAGGACCAAAAAATTCTTCATCATGTACTTCATTAATTTCAAAATTAGGCAAATATGGTTAGAACGGGGGTTCGGGAATTAATTCAGCAATATTTTTTGTTTTCGTGCGTGAGCGCATAATTTTGCGCATCTTTTACCTAATACAGAAACTACCATGGCTAAGAATAAAAAGGCAAGTTCAAAGAAAGTGGTTGCGAAAGCAAAGAAGGCTCCGGCCAAAGTGAAAAAACCAGCAGCAAAGAAATTAGCCCCTAAAAAAGTAGCGAAGAAGCCCGCACCTAAAAAGCCCGTAGCTAAGAAGGTGGTGGCAAAAAAGGTAGTGGCAAAAAAAGCAACTCCAAAAAAGGTTGTAGCTAAAAAAATAGTTGTCTCGAAGAAGGTAAAAGAAGTAGCCCCTAAAAAAATCGAAAAAACCGTAGTGAAGAAAGTAGAGAAGGAGACTGTCATTAAAGTTGTGGCGCCAGAAGTGAAAAAGCCTGCGCCTCCACAATTGAATATTTTTCCGATTCTAAATCAACGCCCAATAGCACATAAGCAAATAAATCCTCCTTCTGCAAAAGATGAGAGAAGTCGTTACTCGGAAGATGAGTTGAAAGAGTTTGATGTATTGATCAATACAAAATTAGACAAGGCTCGCGAAGAGTATCGTATTCTAAAAGAGACCCTGAATCGTCATAATGATGAGGGAACAGATGCTACTTCTGGAGGGAATACAAAAGTATTGGAAGACGGTGCCGAAACTGCCGAGAAAGAAAACTTGAGCCAGTTGGCTGGTCGTCAACAAAAGTTTATTCAAAATTTAGAGAACGCACTAATCAGAATTAAGAACGGTACCTATGGCATTTGCTCTGTTACCGGAAAACTTATTCCGAAAGACAGATTGATTGCTGTGCCTCACACTACACAATCGATCGAAGCGAAAATGATGCAAAAAGATTAAGAAGCAGCCTCTCAGCATTAGTTTGCAGAGAAGCATTTGTCTATCTTCCTTCACCCATAATCAACATTACTTTGGATTTCCTACAAAACCATATTGAGGCGCTCATATTTTGTTCGCCAAGCCCGATCAAAACAGCGGATATTAAGTCATGCCTTTCAGAAATGTTTAATGCCGATGTTCCGGAAGAAGATATCGCAGGCGCAATACAACGGTTGGAAGAAAAGTTTGTAGGTGATGAGTTTGCTTTTCAACTATTTAAAACAGCTGGAGGGTATCAGTTTTTAACCAAGCCAGCATACCAGGCCAGCATCGGTATCATGCTGAAGCAGCAATCGAAGAAAAGATTGTCTACATCAGCAATGGAAACACTTTCGATCATTGCGTACAAACAGCCCATTTCAAAAACAGAAATTGAAAACATTCGCGGTGTAAACTGCGATTATGCTGTTCAGAAATTAGTTGACAAAGGCTTAATTGAAATAACTGGAAAAGCAGAAACCATTGGACGGCCAATGTTATATGGAACAACCGTTAAATTCATGGAATATTTTGGCATTAATGATTTAATGGAACTACCAACTCCAAAAGACTTTACAGGAGAAATCAATACGATCGGGGAGAATCCCGAATTAAAAGATACAGATGCCCAGATCTAACTCAACCGGCCCATCACGAGGACGTAAATCATCATCCTCACGTCCAGACTCAGCCGGAAAATCGGGTGGAAAAAGATCAGAAGGGAAACCTTTCAAAAAATCCAGTAAATCCGGAAGCAAGCCATTCGGGAAATCGAGTGGTGATAGTGCTTTTGAAAAAGGCAAAAAGTTTTCAAGCAGTTCTCGTTCGTTCAAAAAAGACGATTCCGAAAAGCTATCCTACAGTAAACCTTCCTTTAGCACCAAGAAAGCATTTCGCTCTGCCACGGATGATAAACCAGCATTTAAGAAGCCGGAGAAAAGTGGTGATGGTAAATACTTAAGCAAGAGCGAAAAAGCATTTAAACGTTTCGATCCTAAATACGACACACGCAAACCAGATTACGAAAAGGGTGAGTTGGAAGTCCCTCAAAAAGGTGGCAGAAGTAATTCGGGTTTTACAAAAAAAGATAGCACTTCATCTTTCGAGAAAGGTCCTAAGAAATTCGATTCACGTAAACCATCCTTCGATAAAAAAGAAACGCCTGCATATCCAAAGAAGCGGGTGAGCGATTCTTCTTTTCAAAAAGATGAACCTGTTAAAAGAACCTATAAGAGAAGAGAAGAAGATGCAGACGGAAAAACTGGTTTCTTCCGGAAAGAAAAGGATTTTAAATCCGATAGAACCGGGAAGGGCAGAATTGATAATCCTGAAACATCAGAGCCAGGTGATGGCAAAATCCGATTGAACCGATATATATCCAACAGCGGTGTTTGCTCCAGAAGAGAAGCTGACAAGCTAATCACGATGGGTCTTATTTCTGTCAATGGGAAAACCATTACTGAGTTAGGTTATAAAGTAAGTAGAACAGACGAAGTGCGGCACGAGAATAAAGTTCTTACTGCTGAAAAGCCGGTTTACATTTTAATGAATAAACCGAAAGGATTCCTCACAACAACTGCAGATCCTCAAGAACGAAATACAGTGATGCATATCATCGGCAACAGTGTAAAAGAACGTGTATATCCTGTAGGTAGGTTAGATCGAAATACAACAGGATTACTTTTGCTTACTAATGATGGTGATTTAGCAGACAAACTGATGCATCCATCATACAAAGCAAAGAAAATCTATAAAGTGGAACTTGATCGTCCACTTACAAAGGCAGATTATCAGACAATTTTAGAAGGTGTGCGATTGGAAGAAGGTCGCGCCATGGTAGACGATCTGGCCATTGTTTCAGAAGATAAAAGAACCGTTGGCATTGAATTACATATTGGTTGGAATCGTGTTGTTCGAAGAATTTTTGAATCACTTCAATATGAAGTAGTAAAGCTCGATCGCTCCGTTTATGCCGGTCTCGACAAAAAAGATTTAGGCCGCGGTCAGTGGCGATTCTTAAAAAGAGAAGAGATCGTTATGCTGAAGCATTACAAGTAAGTCTCCAAAGTCAAATTTTTCTTACTCCAAAAATGATTCTTCAAAAAAGAATCAGATAATGCCATACCTTATTTGGTAATACTTCAAAGAGCTCTAAAGAATCCATCACCTACAAACCTATTGAGATCCATCCGTTTGTCTCCTTTAATAATTTAAAGGGCACAAAAAAACCTCCAACAAAGGAGGTTTTGGAGTGGTGATGGAGGGAATTGAACCCCCGACACAAGGATTTTCAGTCCTTTGCTCTACCAACTGAGCTACATCACCGAAAAATGAGGCACAAAAGTATGTAAATTTATATGCCATGCAAAACTGGCTGTAGATTTATTAGTTTTTAAATATGATGTAGTTTTAGCGATTCGAAATACTATGATTCAGCAACTACTTTTTGTCATAACCCTTTGTATTGCCATTTTCTTCATTCGTAAACGGGTGGTACGCATTCGTTCAAATATTAATCTTGGAAAAGCACAAACCATCAACGATAGAAAACCAGAACGTTTACAAAACATGATGTTGGTGGCCTTCGGTCAAAAGAAAATGTTCAAGCGATTTATTCCGGCAACACTTCACTTCCTCATTTACATTGGATTTTTGGTGATTAATCTGGAGGTATTGGAATTTGTTATAGACGGACTCGCAGGTACACATCGGATTTTTGCTCCTTACCTAGGAGGATTTTATAATGTGTTAATGAACATCTTCGAGTTCCTAGCCATTGCTGTTTTATTTGCATGTGTTGTCATGTTGATTCGCAGAAATGTATTACGATTAAAAAGATTTTGGTCTGCTGAGATGACCTCATGGCCAAGGCTGGATGCCAATCTGATTTTGATTACTGAAATTATTTTGATGTGCGCCATTATGATCATGAACGCATCCGATCAAATTCTACAAGGCCGCGATGAGCACTATGCAGCAACAGGCACACTATTCTTTTCATCTTTTTTAACTTCAACACTCAAACACCTCAACACCTCAACACTTATATTCATTGAGCGCTTTGCATGGTGGTTTCACATCATTGGTATTCTTGGATTTTCACTTTACATAACGTACTCCAAACACCTCCACATTTTCATGGCATTCTTAAATACCTACTATGCCAAGTTGGAAATGAAAGGCCACATCAACAACATGCCTGTAGTCACGAACGAAGTGAAGTCTATGCTTGGTCTTACAGATGCTAATGCAGCTCCTGCAGCAGAGCCGGGTCGCTTTGGTGCGAAAGATGTAAATGATCTTTCATGGAATAATTTACTTGCAGCATACTCTTGTACTGAGTGCGGAAGATGCACTTCCGAATGTCCTGCTAATCTTACCGGAAAAAAACTTTCTCCACGTAAGATCATAATGGATACTCGTGATCGAATGGAAGAAGTTGGAAAAAGCATTGCACTTGGTGGAACTGGGTTGGCCGATGGCAAATCTTTATTGGGCGATTACATCAGCAAAGAAGAAATCAATGCCTGTACCAGTTGTAATGCTTGCGTTGAAGCGTGCCCGATCATGATTAATCCTCTGGAAATTATTGTTGAGTTAAGACGATATGTGGCCATGGAAGAATCAGGTTCGCCAGCCCAGTGGAACAGCATGTTTCAAAACATTGAAACCAGTTTTGCTCCCTGGAAATTTTCTCCAGCCGATCGGTTTAAATGGGCAAGTGATCCTTCAAAATAAAATTGCAAGCGATCTGAAAAATCGCACTTCAAAAATCTTAAATCTAAAATTGTATTTATGAGCGTTCCCACCCTTGCAGAGCTAACATCAAAAGGAGAAACACCCGAAGTATTATTTTGGGTCGGCTGTGCAGGTTCGTTTGATGATCGCGCCAAGCGTGTTACCAAAGCGTTTGTAAAAATTCTGGAAGCTGTAGGAACAAAGTTTGCCGTGCTGGGTACAGAGGAAACTTGTACTGGCGATCCGGCCCGTAGAGCAGGAAACGAATTTCTTTTTCAAATGCAGGCCATGAGCAACATTCAAGTAATGAATGGCTATGGGGTAAAAAAAATTGTAACAGCTTGTCCGCATTGCTTCAATACCATTAAGAATGAATACCCTGAACTGGGCGGAAACTATGAAGTGATTCATCACTCTACTTTCTTACAGCAACTCATTAGCGATGGAAAAATTCTTCTGAAAGAAGGTGGTTCATTCAAAGGAAAAAAAATTACCTATCACGATTCATGCTACTTAGGCAGAGCGAACAATATTTATGAAGCTCCTCGTGCTGTTCTTGAAAAACTGGATGCAGATCTGGTTGAAATGAAACGATGCAAAACAACTGGTTTATGCTGTGGTGCCGGTGGTGCACAGATGTTTAAAGAACCTGAAAAAGGGAACAAGGACATCAACGTTGAACGCGCAGAAGAAGCGCTTGCAACCGGAGCAACTACCATTGCAGTGGCCTGTCCGTTTTGCATGACCATGATGAGCGATGGTGTAAAAAATAAAGAGCGCGAAGCAGAGGTAAAGGTGAAAGACTTGGCCGAACTTATTGCCGAAGCGCAAGGTTTAATTTGATTAGGTATTACCATTTCCTATTAACCATTCACAATTAACTTTAGAGTCTATGTTCGTTCCTTTTCAATCCCTACCCGATTACTCCAGAATCTGGATTTACCAAGCCAATAAAAAATTAGATTCAACGTCAGTTGCTATACTATCTGAAACCTTAAAGACGTTTACAGAAAACTGGACGGTGCATGGCCAGCCCATGCGGGCTTCATTTGATATTCGGTTTGATCGCTTTGTTATTCTTGCCGCAAATGAGGGTATTAATGCCGCTAGCGGTTGCTCGATTGATAGTTCGGTAAGAACCTTAAAAGAAGTTGGGCAAATACTTCAGGTCGATTTCTTTGATCGAAATGAAGTCGCATTTAAAAATGATAACGATGTTCTTACCTTAAAGATCAGCACACTGAAAAACCATTTATCAAGTGGTGATTGGAATGCCAATACATTGGTATTCCACAATCTGATAAATGAAAAAAGTCAATTGGAAACAGGTTGGCTCATCCCTGCAAAAGCCTCGTGGCTCAAGCGGTATTTGCCACACGAAACAGTTGCACACTGAACAACAATATTTTGTAGCTTTAGCAACATTTTAAAACGTTATGAGCGGAAAATTTTTCTCCTTTTTGATCATCGTCATTTTGCTTGCCTCATGCAGTGCCGAGAAAAAAGCGATCAAAGCATTTAACTCTGGTAAGTATCAAACCTCAATAGGGTTATTTAAAAAGTTAGCGGCAGGTAGCAATCCAAATACAACAG
Source organism: Chryseolinea sp. (assembly GCA_036787535.1). Taxonomy (GTDB): domain Bacteria; phylum Bacteroidota; class Bacteroidia; order Cytophagales; family Cyclobacteriaceae; genus Chryseolinea. Next base: position 7,555 of record DAIQPD010000076.1, on the reverse strand, counting down.
CCCGATCAAATTATTTTATTGCTGAATCGTATCGCTTATCAAATCGCACAAAAGAAGCGGAAGCGTATTATGCAAAAGCGGGCGGACGGGGTATCGATAAAGATTCTATTCAGTTTTACTATGCCGAGTCGCTCAAGGCTAATGGTAAATACGAAGAAGCCAAGAAACAACTTGAAGATTTAGCAGCAAACACCACCATAACCGGGTTGAAGGATCGCGCCAACGCAGCAATAAAAGGTATCGACTACATCGTCAAGCTTGATGAGAATCCCAGTTTCTATAAAGTGAAGAACATGGAGGCAATCAATACCAATTATAGTGAGTACTCACCCGTATTTCTGAATAACGAATTATATTTTACCTCGTCCCGATCAAACAGCAGAGTATATGAAGCAACAGGTACACCCTACACGGATCTGTATAAAGTTGCAACACGTGGAGCAAATGTAGATTTGGCAACCGTTACCAAACTACCCCCAGGGATCAACGATGAAATCCGCAATGAGGGCTGCATCACCTTTACTCCTGATGGTAAAACAATGGTTTTCGCCAAAGGAAATACAGAAAAGAAAAAGGGTCTTGACTTTGATGTTGACTTATACATTTCCCGCTATCGTAACAACGTCTGGAGTGAACCTATTCCGATTAATATTAATACGGTAATAAAAGGTCCTCTCGATCCGGAGGCAATGAATAGAAGCTGGGATTCAAGCCCCGCCTTTAGCCAGGATGGAAGAACGTTATACTTTGCCTCCAACAGAAAAGGCGGATATGGTGGCACCGATATCTATTCCGCACAAATGGATACACGCGGACGTTTCTCAAAAGTTAAAAACCTCGGGCCTGAAATCAATACGCCTGGAGATGAGTTATTCCCTTATGTAGCCGAAGACGCCAAGTTTTATTTTGCTTCTGATGCCCACGCTGGTTATGGTGGCTTAGATCTCTTCGTGGTAAAGCGGGTAAATGGAAAAAACACGATCGAGAATTTAGGTAAGCCCATGAATTCTGACAGCGATGATTTCGGAATTTTTCTCTTTAAACCTGATCGTGGATTTTTTACTTCCAATCGTGAAGGCGGAAAAGGTGACGATGACATCTACACGTTCGTGAACGAAGACCCGAACCTGAAAGTGGTAAACTACTATTTACAAGGTATTACCTATACTCCTGATGAAGATGGTAAGCTTCAACTTTTGCCAAACACAAAGGTTACGATGCTCGATGATAAGGGTGAAGTCATGCAGGACTTTGTAACCGGAAATGACGGTAAGTTTTTGTTCCGTGTATATGAAAATGAAGACTATAGCATGGTTGGTGAAACAGACGGATTCCTTGTTAGAAGGCAGTCGTACACAATGAAAGGAAGAGGTGTTGATCCTTCTACCTTAAAAGATTTATTAACTAACATTACACTGGATACCATGCTAGTGTTGGATAAAATTGTAAAGGATAAAATATTTGCTCTTGAAAATATTTATTACGGCTTTAATAAGTGGGATATTAATCCCGATGCCGCAATAGAACTTGATAAACTACTTCAACAGTTAATTGACAATCCAGAAATTAAAATTGAACTAAGCTCACACACCGATAGTGTGGATACTGACTCTTACAATCTTGAACTTTCACAAAAACGGGCTGAATCAGCTGTTCGATATTTAGTGCAACATGGCATTGCACCTGATCGATTAGTAGCAAAAGGTTATGGAGAATCCAAACCCATTGCCCGCAATACAAATCCTGACGGAACTGATAACTCAGTGGGACGTCAAAAGAATAGACGAACAGAATTTAAGATTCTTGAAATAGGTGTAATGCCAAAGAACATTGTAGACGATAATGAAGAGTTGGACGATGAGGACAAGTATTTTAAGAACGATGGAAATTGATGTGTTCAATTAAATAAATAAGATGCCCGCCTCAGGGCATCTTTCTTTTTAACGTTTTCCTATTTTTGCCATCGATCAAAAATGATCTTTCCCTTCACTTAAATCAAAGATTCACAATTAACCTATACCAAAATGGATTACCGCATTGAAAAAGACACCATGGGCGAAGTGCATGTGCCATCCGATAAATACTGGGGCGCACAAACCGAACGTTCACGCAATAATTTTAAAATAGGACCAGAGGCCAGCATGCCAAAAGAAATTATTTATGCTTTTGCTTACTTAAAAAAAGCGGCAGCTCAGGCCAACCATGAACTTGGTGTTTTAGATGCTGAGAAAAAAGACCTCATCGGAAAAGCGTGTGATGAAATTCTGACTGGAGCACTTGATGGTGAATTTCCATTGGTGATTTGGCAAACCGGATCGGGCACACAAAGTAATATGAATGTCAATGAAGTGGTCGCCTACCGTGCACATGTTCTCAGTGGCGGCAGATTATCGGACGACAAGAAAGTGCTTCATCCAAATGATGATGTAAACAAATCACAATCATCTAACGATACATTTCCAACGGCCATGCACATTGCAGCCTATAAACAGGTTGCTGAAATTACATTACCAGGCATGAAAAAACTGCGTGATGCATTGGCAAAAAAAACCGAGGAGTTTAAGTCCATTGTAAAAACCGGACGCACTCATTTTATGGATGCTACTCCTCTTACTTTAGGTCAGGAGTTCTCGGGTTATGTGCAACAGATTGATAACAGTATGCGGGCGCTTAAAAATGCTTTGGAGGTTGTTCGTGAACTTGCATTGGGTGGAACGGCTGTTGGCACCGGGCTCAACACACCAAAAGGTTATGATGTATTAGTCGCCAAAAAAATTGCTGATTTAACAGGATATCCTTTTATAACGGCACCCAATAAATTTGAAGCCCTCGCTGCTCATGATGCGATGGTAGAACTGTCAGGAGCATTGAAAAGATCAGCGGTTTCATTGATGAAGATCGCAAATGATATTCGAATGCTGAGCTCAGGCCCTCGCTGTGGTATTGGCGAAATTATTATTCCGGATAACGAACCGGGTTCTTCTATTATGCCAGGGAAAGTGAATCCTACTCAACCAGAAGCGCTCACTATGGTATGCGCACAGGTAATGGGCAATGATGTTGCAGTTTCCATTGGTGGATCGAATGGTCACTTTGAGCTTAACGTTTTTAAGCCGGTCATTGCAGCAAACGTACTTCAGTCGGCCAGACTCATTGGAGATGCCTGCGTTTCCTTTACAGAGAAATGTGCGGACGGTATTGAACCCAACCTGCCCATTATAAAACTACACATGGAAAATTCTTTGATGTTGGTAACAGCTTTGAATACTCATATCGGTTATGAGAACGCTGCAAAGATTGCCAAGAAGGCGCACAAGGAAAACAAGACCTTGAGGGAAGCTTCCGTTGAACTTGGACTAGTAACTTCTGCTCAGTTTGATGAGTGGGTAAGGCCTGAAAAAATGGTAGGCAGTTTATAGAAGATTGCTACCCTTAAACATATTTATAAAATATTTGTACCTTTAAAATGATTTTAACCAACCTGAGAATGAAAAAAGGAATCATACTATTCTTCTGCCTTGTGTTGATCGCAGCATCAACATCAAGTTTTGCCCAACTTTCTAAAAAAGAAAAGAAAGAATGGAAGAAAAAAGCAAAAGAGTATTCAAAGAACCCAACGAATTTAAAGCAGCTAACCGAAGACAAGCAAACTGCTGATAACACTGTATCTACGCAGACTGCAAAGATCACTGAAATGCAATCCTCTATCAGCGATAAAAATGCAAAAATAGCAGAGTTAGAAGATCAGCTTTCTCAAATGAGAGGACAACTCACAGCTGCAAAGGCAGAGTTAGCCCAGCTAAAAGAAAGTCCGGTTGTTAACTCAATGGACTTCTCTAAAGGTGTTGTTTTTAAAGTACAGGTCGGGGCGTTCAAAAATAAAGATCTTCAAAAGTACTTTGATAACAATCCAAACTTTGGTGGAGAAGCAAAGGATGGCGAACCTCAAAAAATAACCATCGGTATCTTCCGCGATTATTGGGAAGCAGATACATTCAAAAAATACATGCGCGATATGGGCGTTAAAGATGCTTGGATCGTTCCGTTTAAAGATGGACAGCGAGTTGATATTAAAGATGTTCTGGAAGGTGTCGTAAACGAAAAGCCGGCAGAGGGGACAAAATAATTTTAATTCCTATCTACACGTATCGAAAGCCTCGCTTTATTGCGAGGCTTTTTGCTTTTAATACGGCATGATTAATGAGTTGTTAAACTAAATTTTCTAAAGTCCGATCCCCTCTTATTTTTGTGTCTATGTCTCGTCTGCTATTCTTCTTATTTCTTTTTTCTACAAGTTCTCTATTGGCTCAGGTTCGCGTAAGCAAACTGGTTATTAAGGCCAATGAAAAATATGTATTAAGCGAATCTGATATTTTAGTTGCGGATACTCTTATAATGATGGATTCTTCAACCCTGGTTTTGAACAAACTTAAACGCGATAATATTGTGCGCGCCCGTATTGCAATCTTTGGTAATTACTGCACAATAGATGGACGAGGAGTAAACGGAGCTGCAGGCAGAGACGGAAAGCAAGGGTTTACACCATCAGGTCCATGTCTTGATGGAACGCCAGGAAAGGATGGAACTAATGGACTTGACGGAACGCCTGGCATAAATCTTTTTCTGTACCTTGAAGTAATTAAAATCAAAGGCCAGCTTATCGTTGATCTAACTGGAGGAGAAGGTGGCCGAGGCGGCAATGGAGGTATGGGAGGTGGCGGAAGTCAGGGAACTGTACACTGTTTTGGAGGTAATGGTTCAAATGGCGGAAACGCAGCTCATGGTGGTAATGGCGGTAATGGTGGTTCGCTAACATTAAACAGTAAAAAGACACCAGCCGCCAACCAATGGATAGGTAATAAAATAATGGTACGCAATTCAGGTGGTGCTTATGGTTCTCCGGGCAAAGTAGGTTATCACGGTTCAGCAGGGTTAGGACCTTCCCGCAGAAATGGAAAAGACGGAGAGCCCGGCCAAGAGAGCAAGGCTGGCCTTACCGGTGCACCAGGAACTACAAAATTCGAATCAAACTAAAGCATGGAGAAGCGCTGGATCGTAAGGGAAATTCCGGAACGTGAGAAAATTGAGCAGCTCTCAAATGCATTGAATATTAACCCATCACTCTCCACCATTTTAATCCAGCGTGGCATACACGATTTTGAAAGTGCAAAACATTTCTTCCGTCCATCCTTAGATCATTTACACGATCCTTTCCTGATGAAGGACATGAACCTTGCTGTAGATCGCTTAAAGAAAGCTATCGATGGTAATGAAAAAATTCTGGTTTATGGAGATTATGATGTCGATGGAACTACGTCTGTTGCCCTGGTAATTAGTTATCTCCGGTCATTTTACTCTGCATGTGAAATTTATATTCCAGATCGGCACGTAGAAGGATATGGTATTTCACTTGCCGGGATTGAGTGGGCCGAACAGAATCAATACACACTCGTAATCGCCCTTGATTGCGGCATAAAATCTAACGAGTTAATTCAGGTAGCTAAGCGAAAAGGTATCGACTTTATTATTTGTGATCATCATTTGCCGGACGATAATATTCCAGATGCTGTTGCCGTACTTGATCCCAAACGAAAGGATTGCACGTATCCTTACACTGAGTTGAGTGGTTGTGGTTTGGGCTTTAAACTTATTCAGGCGTATGCACGAAGTTTTAGAGATGAGCATGAGGTGTATCAATATCTTGACCTGGTTGCTGTCAGTATTGCATCTGATATTGTTCCGATAACAGATGAGAATAGAACACTTGCTCATTTCGGGTTGAAGAAATTAAATGAAGATCCAATGCCTGGATTAAAGGCATTAAAAGAAATAGCCGCCATCCGAAATGAGATGGATATCTCCAGCATCGTATTCACACTTGGTCCGCGTATCAATGCTGCTGGTCGCGTTGCTCACGGAGGTGCAGCCGTTGAATTGCTGATTGCCAAAACAGAAGAGGAAGCCAATACACTTGCTGAAAAGGTGAATGTAAAAAATGAGGTGCGCAAACAGTTTGATTCCGATATTACAGAAGAGGCCATTGCTATGATTGAAGGAAGTGAAACCCTTCGTTCTGCCAAATCAACTGTGCTCTTTAAGAATACGTGGCATAAAGGTGTTATTGGCATTGTCGCTTCCAGATGTATTGAAAAGTATTATCGCCCAACGGTAATCTTAACTGAATCGAATGATAAGGTTACAGGATCAGCCCGAAGCGTTAATGGTTTTGATTTATATAACGCAATACTTGAGTGCAGCGATCTTCTCGAAAAATTTGGAGGCCATAAATATGCTGCCGGCCTGACTTTAGATATTTCTAAAGTAGAAGCATTTCAACGAAAGTTTGAAGAAGTAGTCTCCTCTACCATAACGGAAGACATGATGGTGCCCGTAGTGGATATTGACATCCCTTTGAATTTTAATTCAATCAATGTAAAGTTTCTGAATGTGTTAAAACAAATGGCTCCCTTTGGACCGGAGAACCAACGTCCGTTTTTTGTGGCCGAACAGGTTTATGTTTCTAATGCATTGAGTTCTTTTAAAGAACGTCACTTAAAATTTTTAGGTGGACAACACGGTAGTGATCAGGTTTTTCAGGTAGTAGGCTTTGATATGATTGACCATTACAACCGGATTTCAAATGGCGAATATTTTAAAATGGTTTTTACAATTGAAGAAAATACATTCAATGGAATTACCTCTATTCAACTACGGATGAAGGACATTAAATTTTTATAGTATGATCTTGCGCGCTGAAAATCTGATGAAGAAATATAAAGCACGAACTGTTGTGAACGATGTTTCGGTGCAGGTAGGCCAAGGAGAAATTGTTGGACTTTTGGGACCAAATGGTGCCGGCAAAACAACATCCTTTTACATGATTGTTGGATTGATAAAACCGAATGAAGGCCATATTTATTTAGATGATGAAGATATAACCGCCCTGCCCATGTATCAGCGTGCGCGCAAAGGGGTAGGGTATCTTGCACAAGAGGCATCGGTGTTTAGAAAGTTAACCGTAGAAGAAAATATTTTATCCGTTTTAGAAATGCGCAACATGAGTAAGCAGCAGCGGAAAGAAAAAACAGATATGCTTATTGAAGAATTCAGCCTTCAGAAGGTACGCAAGAATTTAGGTATGTCATTATCAGGAGGGGAGCGCAGACGAACCGAAATTGCCAGGGCGTTGGCCGTTGATCCTAATTTTGTTTTGTTGGATGAGCCCTTTGCCGGTGTCGATCCTATTGCTGTAGAAGAAATACAAGGTATTGTTTCGAAACTGAAACGAAAAAATATAGGGATACTCATCACCGATCACAATGTTGATGAGACATTATCCATTACCGATCGTGCCTACCTTATGGTCGATGGAAAATTATTCAAAGCCGGAACAGCAGAGGAACTTGCCATCGATTGCTCCCAAATATCCTCACCAAGAGTAAAAGCCCTATCAAGATGCGCATGAGAACTCACAAACCCTTTCACCTTTCCACCAGAGACAATTTTGATTTTTTCAGCCTCTCTCAAAAAAAGTTGCTTAAAAAGAAATACCGGC
>DAIQPD010000075.1:0-18347 GCA_036787535.1 Chryseolinea sp. | reverse complement strand
CTGCGAACACTTTCTGTGAGCTGTCCACCTTCATCATATCCTACATATCCCGGAGGCGCTCCAATCAAGCGGCTCACGCTATGGCGCTCCTGATACTCACTCATATCGATGCGAACCATGGCGCTTTCATCATTGAAAAGATAATCGGCCAGTGCTTTCGATAATTCTGTTTTACCTACACCTGTGGTGCCCATGAATATAAACGAACCAATAGGGCGTTTTGGATCTTGCAATCCTGCGCGACTTCTTCTCACCGCATCACTCAATGCCTGAATGGCTTCCTCCTGCCCTGCTACTCGTTTACCTAATTCAACTTCTAAGTGAAGTAATTTTTCGCGATCGCTTTGCAGCATTTTAGAAACCGGAATGCCCGTCCACTTGGCAACTACTTCAGCAATGTCTTCGCTATCTACCTCTTCTTTCATCAACGATTTCTCGCTGTGCATTTCTTTCATTTTCGTCTGGGCATCGTTCAGCTTCTTCTCTGCTTCAGTTACCTTTCCATAACGAATCTCAGCAACCTTTCCATAGTCACCTGCTTTCTCTGCCTGCTCCGCTTCAAATTTCAATTTGTCAATATTCTCCTTCTCTCTTCTGATGCTATTCACTACTTCTTTTTCACCTTCCCATTGTGCCTTGAGTGAATTGCGTTGTTCAGAAAGTTCTGCTATTTCTTTACTGAGCACAGCCTCCTTGTCTTTGTTCTTTTCTCTGCGGATGGCTTCACGCTCAATTTCCAACTGCATAATTTTACGATTGAGTTCGTCAAGCTCTTCTGGCAAGGAATCCATTTCAAGTCGAAGTTTTGCAGCCGCCTCGTCCATTAAATCGATGGCTTTGTCGGGAAGAAATCGATCGCTGATGTAACGGCTTGATAATTCCACTGCAGAAATTACCGCGTCATCTTTAATGCGAACGCCATGATGAAGTTCATACTTATCTTTTATTCCTCGCAAAATTGAAATTGAATCTTCAACTGAAGGTTCATCAACGACAACAGATTGAAACCTGCGTTCTAATGCTTTATCCTTTTCAATATGTTTCTGATACTCCTTTAAAGTCGTTGCACCAATAGCATGAAGTTCACCTCGTGCCAATGCTGGCTTCAACAAGTTTGCAGCATCCATCGCACCCTCACCACCACCTGCACCAATCAACGTATGAATCTCATCGATAAAAAGAATGATCTCACCATTTGAATCTGTTACTTCTTTAATGACAGATTTCAATCGTTCTTCAAACTCTCCCTTATACTTTGCACCTGCAACCAATAAACCCATATCAAGTGAGATGAGTAATTTTGATTTTAAGTTCTCTGGTACATCACCATCGACAATACGTTGAGCAAGGCCTTCAACAATAGCAGTCTTACCTACACCGGGTTCACCAATAAGGATTGGATTATTCTTTGTTCTCCGTGAAAGAATCTGCAGCACGCGTCTTATTTCTTCATCGCGTCCTATAACCGGATCAATCTTTCCTTTTTTCGCAAGATCATTTAAATTCTTACTGTATCGCTCAAGCGATTTATATTTTGATTCTGCATTCTGATCGGTTACACTTGAACCACCTCGCAATTCTTTTATGGCTTTAATTAAAGACGATCTTTCAAAGCCCGCATCCTTCATAATAGAGGCTACCTTATCTTTTGAATTCAATATTGCTAAAAGCAAATGCTCAACAGCAATGTATTGATCTTTGAATTCCGACAACTCCTTCTCCGCGTTTTGAAGTATAGCGTTTGTTGTATTCGATAGGTAGGCCTGTTGTCCGGAAACTTTTGGATAGCCATTGATAATCTCTTCCAACTTGGTTTCAAGAATAGTAGCGTTAACACCTAGTTTTTTAACAAGGTAATTTGATACGTTTTCATCCGTTTCAAAAATAGCTTTCAATACGTGGCCAGGCTCTATTGCCTGTTGCTGCAAAGCAGACGCAATCTCAGCCGACTTCTGTAAAGCCTCTTGTGATTTTATGGTGAATTTTTCAAAGTTCATAGTTGTAGTCCTCCGGGCCTTTCTAACAAATAAGAATCCATCAAAGTTTAAATCAGCTTTCAAGAAATTATGGCATATAATCTCCTCTAAATCAATCTCATTCGGCCAACCTGACTTTCTTATCTGACGAAATGGACATCATACTACAAAGGCAGAAAAGAGAGAACTATACGATACCCGTGGGGGAATTGAACAATGCAAACAGTTCATTCATTGCAAGAGCGTAACATACTATAATCAATTACTCTAAGCCTTCTTACACTCCACTAACCAATCCCACGGAAACGGACCTTTCATCCACTCGGGTGGAGAATCAAATTCTGTATTCCAATTATATTCTACCTTATCAAGTGAAGTAATTTTTAAACCTGCTTCGCTGAATAAAACTTCAAGCTCATTTGCTGAATAATGTTTTGTGGGTACTTTATCGATGTACACAATACCTTGAATAATGTCACGCTTGCTTCCGGTGAAACAATCAAATTCACTTTGATCAATCTCCGATGGTTTCACTCCTTCTTTTTTATACCAATCAATTAACCGCCATGCCGAATACATCACAGAGTCAAGCGAAGGCAATACAATTATCGCATTACCTTTTGGCTTCAATGCTCGTGAGATGTTCTTTAACATCTCTACATTTTTATCAAGCGCAGGAAGCATGATTACGTTACAACAAAAAATAAAATCTACGAGCGGTAACTTAAGATTGCGAATAGAAAGATCTTTTTGCTTAAATGAAATGGTATTGAACGGTCTTTGCTTTGCCTGATTAATTAACTCCTGTGAAATATCGATGGCGATAATGTTTTTAAATAATGGCGCGATGTATTGAAATGATTTTCCATTGCCACATCCAAAATCGATTACGCTATGGTTTCTGTTTGCGTGCTTTTTAAAATAGAATGGAAGTCTTTTCTTCTTATCACTTTTAAAAACATCAAAAATTTCGTTGTTATAGTTATCTCCGATTTTGTTCCAGTGGGATTCTTCGTTCATGCTATTGGATTGGTTTGAAAATACTTTAGGTGCATGTGCTATAACGTAAATGTACGTGTTCGAATGCATTTCACGCAAAGGCGCAAAGGTTTAAATACAAAGAACGCAAAGGAAATACATTGAATTCAGAAACTAGTCACTTATACAATCTCTTCGCGTCCTTTGCGGGCTGTTCTCTGCGCCTTTGCGTGAAAGGTATTTCTGTTTATTTAGAGATGTATTCAAAGTCACGTGCATAATCGAATTGAAGGTCTTCATCAAGTTTCGACAAAGCAGCGTTGATCTTCTTGATTTGTTGCTGATACAGATTAAAGATAACGGTACTGGTATGAAGATGAATACCGGATTTTTTAAACTTCATACAAAAATAAATTAGAAGCGTTACCTCTGTTTCATCTACTCCAGAATATCGGATTCGTTTATTCAGGATGCGAAGGATTTTTCGCAGCACTTTTTTAATCAGATATACATTACTCTTTGGAACCGTGTCGAATAACTCATTGATTTCTTCCTTCACACTTTCCACATAAGCATTTTCATCCTGCGCCTCGAAAAGTAAATAGGTAAGCAGTTCTTTATTTTCTTTTTTAAATCTGGCCAACCGCAGACAAAAACCCTGAACTTCTTTTTCGTCCAGTGCTTGCAGGGCTTTCTTTATTTCATTTACGGAAGCAGCTTTCATTAAAGACAATAGTTAACGAACGTTTCTTGCTTCATCGTACTCACTTGTAAGTGTTTGAATAATATCGGCCATCGGGCGAACACTTTTCACATATTCAATTGCAGGACCGGCACACCAAACGGTTTTATAGGTAGCACCAAAGGCAGCTTTCTCCACGGCCTTCATTCCACGCAAAGCGATTAACATCTTTGCGTATTTCTTTAAGGTCTTGTTGTTGTTTAAAATCCATTCCAACAAATTCGCTTTTGTTCCCAGTTGTTGAACATAAGGTGTATTAATAACGGTAAGTGGTGAACCAGAAAGTTTGTTCGTGCGAACAATATCTTTTGCACCATAATCCACCATGGCTTGTTTGTACTCAGGAGAAATATCAGCTTCATCGCAGGCAATAAAAATGGTACCGACAGATGCACCGGCTGCTCCCCAATCCATTACCTGTTTTAAATCTTTTCCTTTCGCAATACCTCCCGCTGAAATAATCGGGATTTTGCAGTTCTCTTTTAATAAAGTAATCAGATCTTTTGGCTCGATGTTTCCGGCATGTCCACCGGCTTGTGCATTCACTGCAATCACTGCATCTGCTCCAAGCTCTTCTACTTTCTTTGCATAGTCCAGATCCACTACATCACAAAAAACCTTTATACCCAATGGTTTACATCTTTCAATTACTTCACGCGGACTGCCTAAAGATGTGATGATGAAATCTACTTTTAATTCAAGCAGTGTCTCCAAATGAGCTTTGTACTTGGGATTGGATTTATTCACAATCAGATTTACACCAAATGGCTTTGACGAAAATGCTTTGATCTCTTTAATCGCGGCACGCAACTCCTCATCAGTTCGATAATTCATCGCAGGGAACGCAGCCGTAATTCCATTTGATAATGCAGCCTTAATCATTTTGGTATTCGAAATCAAAAACATCGGAGCCACAATGATGGGGTAGTCGATGCCGAGCAATTTATCAAGTGTCATACTTTCAGAATAATCTTTAGGAAGTTTTTATAAAGGTACAAAGTACAATTTTCGAATTACGATCTTAAATGCAGCTTAAGATTTAAAGTTTCTTCGTTTGATCAAAATGCACCTCACATCTAAAATTGGAAATTATTGAGTCTCCTGCAATTCCAGAATAGCAATACTATCCCGCTTTTGTTGCCACAATTCTTTTTTCAATTTTCTCTTGTAGAGTTGCTCAAGGAATGAATCATCTCGAAGTTTGGCGGTTGTATCTGCTTTCATCAGTGAATCACGTTGTAAAAGAGTCATTTGAGCCTGCAATCGTAAATCATCATTCAATTCGTAGAGATCACAAGCTAATCGCTCCTGGAGATCATTTGGCAAACGTGGAAATTCTGTCTTTGAAAGCTGCTTGAAATGTTCGTCTTCATTTACCTGTTTCATAAAGTAGGCGTACATCGGCAATGCAGTGCTTGATCCTTGTCCAAGCTCAGTGCTTCTAAAATGAATGCGTGGATCATCTGCTCCTACCCAGGTACCGACCACAAGCCCGGGAGTTAAGGCCATGAACCAACCATCTGCGTTCGCCTGAGTTGTTCCTGTTTTCCCCGCTACGTCATTGTATACTCCATACTTCCAACGCAAGCGAGAAGCTGTACCCTCATGGACAACAGTCTTCATCATCTGAACAACAAGTTTAGCTGACTCTTCCGAAATGACCCGCGTGGGCTTTTCTTCCGATTTAAAATTTGTAAAAACATTTCCTTCCAAATCATGAATAGCGCTTATAAAATACGGTTTAGTCGTTACTCCATAATTGGCAAGACACGAATATGCTGTTGTCATTTCCATTAAAGAGATAGATGCAGAACCCAAAGCAACAGACGGAACACTTTTGAATTCACTCACAATTCCCATCTTACGCGCAAGATCAACTGTGCTGCTAACCCCCGCTTCAATGATCAATTTAACAGCGACCGTATTGACTGAATAGGCAAGTGCTCCTGGCATTGAGTATTCTACTTCATAATCATTTTGAGAATTTCTTGGCGTCCACTTCTCCCCTTCGTCATCGATGTAAGTCTCGCGACCTGCTGAAATCAATTCACAAGGATCAATACCTTTTTCAATCGCCATAGCATAAACAATGGGTTTAAAGATTGATCCTACCTGACGCTTCGTACTGGTCTTCACGTGATCGAATTGAAAAAAGTCGTGTTCAATACCTCCAACCCAGGCGCGGATTCTTCCTGTGTTAGGTTCGATTGCCAAAAAGCCAGCGCTGAGATATCGTAAGGTATGTTTAATTGAATCGATTGGACTCATGTTTGTATTGAGCTCTCCTTCCCATGTAAACAAACGCATCGGTACTTTCTTTGAGAAGGCCTCAAGAATCTCCTCTTCTGTTAACCCTTGTGCTTTTAATTTTTCATAGCGCGGTGAATGGTGAATAGCATCTTCAACCACTTCTTCTCTTCCCTTCCATGGTTCTTCTTTTCCCCAATGGTCAAAGAACGATTTTTGTACATCCGTCATTTGTTTAGTCACAGCTTTTTCAGCATAGCCTTGTAATCGTGAGTCAATGGTGGTGTAAATTTTCAATCCATCAATATATATATTGTATGGATCTCCATTGGGTTTAAAGTTTGTCTTGCACCACTCCATCAATTCTGCTTTCACATATTCACGAAAGTAAGGAGCTAAACCTTCATGAAAGGAAACACTGTTGTATTGAAGATCAATCGGAAGTTGCTTCAATGAATCAGAAGCTTCCTTCGTTAAAAAATTATACTTCGCCATTTGCGAGAGCACTACATTTCTTCTCGTCTTTGCACGGTCCGGATATAATCGAGGATTATAAGAGGTAGTAGCTTTTAACATACCAACCAAAATTGCAGCTTGATTCGCATTGAGTTCTTTTGCTGTTGTTGAGTAAAAACGTTTCGCAGCAGCCTCAATACCAAAACTGAGATCTGCAAATGGAATGGTGTTCAAATACATGGTGATCAGATCCTGTTTCGAATAAATATCTTCTAACCGAAAAGCGGTGATAACCTCTCGTGTTTTATTCATCGGCATAGAAAAAATCCAATAATCCTTTCGGGGATATAAATTCTTGGCGAGTTGTTGTGTGATGGTACTACCTCCTCCCGAAGATTCATCTTGCATGAAAATCGATTTGATCAGCACACGTCCCAAACTATTGTAATCCACACCATCGTGATCGTAGAAACGAATATCTTCCGTAGCAATCAATGCGTTGATTACCACCGGAGCAATCTCATTGTATTTAACTTCAGTTCGGTCTTGAATGTAATACCGCCCAAGCAATACACTGTCGGCACTGTATACTTCTGATGCTACCTGGTTCTGGATGTTCCGAAGCTCACGTTTACTGGGAATTTGAATCCACGCAATGAGCAGCAGCAGCAGTGGCGGACCTACTATAATCGAGCCGATGATCGACAACCATTTCAATTTCGGGTGCACACTATAGTAGTCGCGAACGCGCTGATAATACGATTCAATGACACGCAATACAGGCTGGGCTTTCTGTAAGGCGACTAGCAGTAAGGAACGGATTTGCCCTATTAATTTCTTCATGAATGGCCTTGTCGGTAAATAGGTAATATAATTAGTCCGCTAGTTTTGAGCAACATAAGGTAAGAATTGCCGCATTATAGCGGAATTATACAAAGGATTTTCGATAAAATATAAACCATGAATCTGCCAAATCCGTACATTTGACCTACGTGAAAGTAATCCACTCTATATTAACTACCCTTCTTGCCATGTTGGTGCTCGTGTCGTCTACGAGTTTCAGTGTGAATATGCACGTTTGTGGTGGTCATGTATCGAGTGTTGCCATTATTGAAAACGCTGCTCCATGCGCCATGGAACAAATGTATGCGTGTCATGGAATAGTACATTCAGAAAAAAAATCGAATGGATGTTGTGAAGACAAAAGCCTAACCTTCGAAGGAAAAGATTTTAGTTCTAATGTAGAGCATGTTTCACCAGAAGTTCAGAATGCATCATGGATTGCTGAACTGCCATACCTTATTTCAGTTGTACCTTCTGTTTCCGTTAAAGCTCATTCAAGCTTTACGCTTTACAAGCCACCAATGCTTTCGCACGATATTTCCGTGCTTGTTCATTCCTTCCAAATTTGATTTTATAATTCCCGCATTTTCATCTGCTCACTCAGCATGATGAAAGTTTTGTATTGATTTCATGCAATACAAAAACTAATCATGCTTTCACAAATGATTGAAGTTAATCACTAAGTCTAAAGACTCAATACTAACACAGTATGATTCAAAATCTAATTTCATTTTCCCTTCGGAACCAAATACTGGTCTTGCTCATTGCAGCTGGTTTATTTGGCTGGGGAATATATTCTGTGAAGACGAATAAGATTGATGCCATTCCCGATCTATCGGAAAATCAGGTTATTGTTTTTACAGAATGGATGGGACGAAGTCCGCAAATCATTGAAGACCAAGTTACCTATCCATTGGTGACGAATCTTCAAGGTCTACCAAAAGTAAAATATGTACGAGGTGCTTCCATGTTTGGAATGAGCTTCGTCTATGTGATTTTCAACGATGATGTAGATGTGTACTGGGCGCGCGAGCGTGTACTCGAAAGATTAAACTACGCCTCAACATTATTACCTGAAGGAATTGTTCCAACACTCGGTCCTGACGGAACAGGTGTCGGACATATTTTGTGGTATACCTTAGATGCTCCCGAAATGAGTTTGGGCGAACAACGTGCTGTTCAGGATTGGTACGTGAAATTCGGATTACAAACTGTTTCAGGTGTAAGTGAAGTAGCATCCTTCGGAGGTTTTGAAAAACAATATCAGGTAACGGTTGATCCTACGAAGCTTACCTATTTCAATCTTTCTGTTCCGGAAGTAATTCAATCTATTCGCACCAACAACAATGAAGCCGGTGGGCGAAAATTTGAAATGAGTGACATTGGATACATCATCAAAACCACAGGCTACTTACAATCCATTGAAGATATCGAAAAGATTCCGGTGAAGACCGTGAATACCATACCTATTCAAATAAAGGATATTGCCACAGTTCAAATGACGGGCGAAAGTCGTTTGGGAATTTTTGACAAAGATGGTGAAGGTGAAGTAGTGGGTGGAATTATTGTAATGCGTTATGGTGAAAATGCTGATGAGGTAATTCGCAAGGTGAAAGTCAAAATGGAAGAGGTAGCTAAAGGTTTACCAAAAGGAATGACTTTCAACATCATGTACGATCGAAGTGGTTTGATTGAAGAATCTATTTCGTCTATTAAAACAACATTGACAGAAGAAATTATAGTGGTATCGATCATTGTTATTCTTTTTCTATTTCACTGGCGAAGTGCCATCACCATTATCATTCAATTACCTATTACCATCGCTTCCAGTTTTATACTATTGAATGCGTTCGATATTACCTCTAACATCATGTCGTTAACCGGAATCGCTTTGGCAATTGGTGTCATTGTCGATAACGGGATTATCATGACAGAGAATGCGTACAAAAATCTGGCACATCGTTTTAACGAATCGAATGTACCTCTTGAAAATGAGGAGCGTCTTTCCATCATCGAGAAATCCAGCAAGCAAGTTTCGCGTGGTGTATTCTATTCAACTATTATCATCATCGCTTCATTTCTTCCTGTGTTTATGTTGAGTGGTCAGGAAGGAAAATTATTTCACCCACTTGCTTTCACTAAGACTTTTATTCTAGTTGTTGATGCTTTTCTTGTACTCACGCTTGCTCCGGTATTGATTTCAATTTTCATGCGCGGCAAATTTCGGGATGAAAAACAAAATCCCATCACCCGAACTTTGGAAAGAATATACGAGCCGATCATTCGCATTTGTATGAAGTGGCGCAAGACCACCATTGGCATTAATATTCTTTCATTGGTAATTAGTATACCGCTCCTCTTAAGTTTAGGCAGCGAGTTCATGCCACCTCTTGATGAGCAATCCATTTTATTTATGCCAGTCACGCTTCCTGATATTTCAAATTCGGAAGCTAAACGAATTCTTCAAGTTCAGGATAAAATAATCAAGTCAGTACCGGAAGTAGATAAGGTATTGGGAAAAGCCGGGCGAGCGAGTACTGCCACCGACAATGCACCCATCAGCATGATTGAAACCATCATCATGCTTAAACCAAAATCAGAATGGAGAGAAGGTATTACTAAAAAAGACATCATCAACGAACTCGATGCTAAGCTTCAAATACCCGGAGTGGTAAATGGATGGACACAACCGATTATTAATCGCATCAACATGCTGGCAACTGGAATTCGTACAGATGTAGGCGTGAAAGTTCATGGACAAAATCTGGATACTATCTATGCTGTTTCCCAACGCGTAAAAGCCTTGCTTAAAAATATCGATGGTGTAAAAGATTTATATGTAGAACCCATCACAGGAGGAAAATATTTAGTGATTGATATTAACCGCGACAAAATTGGACGATATGGTTTAAGCATTGATGATATCAATATGATGGTAGAAACCACAATCGGTGGAACTCCATTGGCAACTACCATTGAAGGCCGTCAACGTTTTTCAATTAACATGCGCTTGCCTCAGGATTATCGAAATAGTATTGATCGCATCAAACGCATTCCAATAAAAACGCCTGCGTTCGGAACAATACCGCTTTCTTCAGTTGCTGAAATCAAATATGAAAATGGTCCACCTATGATTTCATCCGACAATGCTTTGCTCCGCGGAGCAGTATTGTTTAATGTACGTGACCGCGATTTAGGTAGCACCGTAACGGAAGCCATTGAAAAAGTAAATAATGATTTGAACCATCTACCAAGCGGATATTTCATCGAATGGAGCGGACAATATGAAAACCTGATTCGTGGCAAGCAAACTTTACTGATCATTGTGCCGGTTGTTCTTCTGATTATTTTCCTAGCACTTTACCTCGCGTTTAAATCCCTTCGTGAAGCATTTCTCAGTTTGATCACCATACCCTTTGCATTGATTGGTGGTGCATACCTTATCTATTTCTACGATGTCAATCTCTCGGTAGCAGTTGCTGTTGGTTTCATCGCATTGTTTGGTATCGCTGTTGAAACGGGAGTGGTAATGGTGATCTATCTCAATGATGCCATGCAACAACTTGTGAAATTAAAAGGTAATTCCAGCGAGACCATCACCAAAGAAGACTTGCGTGAATACATAATTAATGGAGCAGCCAAACGCCTTCGTCCAAAATTGATGACCGTTTGCGTTTCATTGTTTGGTTTAATACCTGTATTGTGGTCAAGCGGAGTAGGTAGCGATGTGATGCAACCCATTGTATTACCTATGATTGGTGGTGTGCTTACATCATCAACACACATTCTATTAGTGACCCCTTTAATTTTCTTAATGTCGAAAGAATATGAGTTACGAAAATTCGGAAAAATTGAAATTCATGAAAGCAATCATTAGAAAAGAGATGTTAGAAGTTAGACGCAAGACGTTAGACTTTAGACATAAGATTTTAGGCGTAAGACGTAAGACTTTAGCTAGTACATGCAAACTGTCTATTGTCTTTTGTCTAGTGTCTGGTGTCTGTCTCTCAGTAACAAGTCATGCGCAAGTTCTTCGGCTGGATAGTGTGCTATCCGTAATCAAAGAACGCAATCCCATGCTTCAGGATTTTAGACAACGTGCTAATGCGATGAATGCCTATTCAGAAGGAGCAACAAGCTGGATGGCGCCAGAAGTGGGTGGTGGACTTTGGATGATGCCGTACAAAAAAGTGGAAGAAGGTAATGGCGATAAAGGACAAATCATGCTTTCTGTACAGCAGAAGTTTACCCATCCTGCAAAACTGAAAGCCAGCAAAGGGTACATGCAATCTAAAGCAGCAATTGAATTAGCAGGTGAGTCTGTTACTTATAATGAATTGCGTGCGCAGGCAAAGACAGCGTATTATCAATGGATGGTATTAGAGAAAAAGAAAACAGTCTTGAAGGAGAATGAAGAGATTATCAACTTGATGATCGAGATTGCCAAAATCCGATATCTATACAATCAAAGTAAGCTTGGCAACATTTATAAAGCTGAAGGCAGATTGTATGAAGTGAAGAACATGATGTTGATGAATGAAAACGAAATCCATCACAGAATAACATTACTCAATCAATTGATGAATGTTCCTTCTCAGACACATTATGAAATCGACACGCTTCACTCCTCTCCTTCATTCGCTCCCGAATCAATTGACACATCTCTCTTCGTTTCAAACAGAAGTGATATTCGGAACATTGATAAAAAAATTCAATCCATGAGATTAAATCAGACATTAGAGCGTAATCAATCCAAACCTGATTTTAATCTGAGCTTCAATCATATGATTCCAAGAGAATCTGCAATGCCAAGCCAATTTATGCTATTAGGAATGGTGACAATACCTATTGCTCCATGGTCATCAAAAATGTACAAATCAAATATCAAGGGTATGGATTATGAAATTGAAGCGATGAAAAGTGAACGAGCTTCGATCTTAAATGAACTTCAAGGAATGACCATTGCCATGGTGAATGAAATACAAACACTTCATACTCAAATTGAAAACTACGACAAACATATTCTGCCAGCTTTGCGAAGGAACTATGAAACTACCATGCTAGCCTATGAAGAAAATAAAGAAGAACTGCCAATGGTAATTGACGCATGGGAAACACTGAACATGACTCAGATGCAATACCTTGATACGCTTCAGAAGTACTATGAAATGATTGTGACCTATGAGAAACAAATTGAGAAATAGCGAAATGCTTATACATCGCAAGAAAAAATTAGTATTAAGCGTAAAGTCAACAGTCCATGGTCGATGGTCGATCATCGTGTTGCTTTTGCTTCTTCAAATTGGTTGCGCGAATAAGGGCAATCATTCTCATTTACAGGAATACATTTGCCCCATGCATCCGACCGTTCTTCAAGACAAACCAGGAACATGTCCGGTATGTGGAATGGATTTGGTATTGAAAGGAAAATCAGGTGACGAAGTAAAGATCACTGCAGAGCTTAACTACCTTTTAAAGCCAACAAATGTTTCGGTTATTGGATCAATCAAGATGATCACACCATCATATAAATCAGCACGTGTCAATCTCGAAACAGACGGTGTCATTACTTATGATACGCGAAGAATAACAAGCATCCCCATTCGCATGGCAGGGAGAATAGAAAAGTTGATGATCAAATATAATTTTCAACCGATCCGCAAAGGGGAAAAGATTTTGGAAATCTACAGTCCGGAATTAGTTACAGCGCAAAGAGATCTTCTTTTCTTACAAAAATCAGATGCAGAGAATGTTCAATTGATTGAATCGGCTAAAGAAAAGCTGAGACTCTTAGGTGTTTCCAACCAGCAAATCGCACAAATCGTTTTATCTAAAAAAGAAATGTATTCGTTTCCAGTCTACAGTTCAGTGAGTGGATATATTATGGAAGAAAGTTTGTTGGGAACATCAGCACCTTCTGCTCCATCTCCTGCTTCTGGTATGAATGGTGGATCATCGATGAACGCATCACTATCACCAAGTTTAACATCCAGTGAAATACAAATACGCGAAGGAATGTATGTAGCAAGCGGACAAACTATTTTTAAGATAGTCAACACTGAACAGGTTTGGGCTGAGTTTAATATTCGGCAAAGTGGTGCGAGAGAAATTAAAGTGAAAGATTCTATTTCGCTTCTGTTTGGTTCTCCACAAAAAATAATTTATTCAACTGTAAGATTCGTTCAACCGTTCTATCAAGAAGGAGAAAGCTTTGCAAAAGTGAGAGTATATTTATCAAACTCAAAAGATCAGTATCAAATTGGCCAGCTTACCAAGGCAACAATAAAAACAGAATCAAAAAAAACATTTTGGATTCCAAAATCAGCGACCCTGGATTTAGGTATTCAAAAAATTGTCTTCACAAAACGAAACGGAAGCTTTAGACCAAAATCAATTGATGTAGGCCAAGCGGCAGGCAATTGGATTGAAGTGATGACAGGTATTGAAGTACAAGACAGCATTGCGTATGATGCTCAGTTCCTGATGGACAGCGAAGGTTTTATCAAAGTCAAAAATTAGATTACGATAAAAGGTAGTCATGAAAGAATACAATATGAAAAACAGAATCCTACTTTTCAGTCTCTTCATTTATTTGCTATTAAGTTCCTGCAACAAAAAAGAAAAGCATCAGCATCAAGCAGCGAAAGATCAATACACATGTCCCATGCATCCACAAATCATTCAAGACAAGCCGGGTACTTGTCCAATTTGCGGAATGGATTTGGTGAAAGTAAATCTTAATGCAGGTCAGCATGCCATCATGTTGAATCAAACCCAAATGAAATTGGCAAACATTACGACAACACTGGTGCGTTTTCAGAATATCGGCAACAATACCATCCTCACTGGAAAACTTGTAGCCGATGAAACACAAACGGAAGTAATTAGTAGTCGTGTACAGGGAAGAATTGAAGTACTCTATATAAAAGAAATTGGCCAACAGGTTAAACAAGGACAAGCATTATATCAACTTTACAGTGAGAATCTGCTAACACTCCAACAAGAATATGTGCTGGCTTTAAAGCAGGCAGAAGCAATTAAAGAAGACCGTTACCAATGGTTTGTTGCTTCAGCCGAAAAGAAATTAACTCTGTTTGGAATGACAAAGAGTCAAATCGAAAATCTCGCAAAGAAAAAAGTAGTGGATTCACGGATCACCTTTTACGCTCCTGTGTCGGGCTATATAAAAAATGTAGAAGTGAGTGAAGGACAATATATTTCTGAAGGATCATTATTATATCGCATCGAAAAACTTGACAAGCTTTGGATGGAAGCCGAACTTTATCCGGGCGAAGCGCAATACGTTAAAACAGGTGACGAGATAAATGTATCCATCACCGATTCAGATCAAAATTCCATAAAAGGAAGAGTAACGTTCATGAGTCCGGAATATCGAAAAGGAAGTCAGGTAATGCTGGCCCGTGTTGAAATAAAAAATGCTGATCACAAATTTTTACCTGGCATGCAGGGAAATATTATACTCACACACTCTGGTAAAAAAGCAATTGCTGTTCCTGTAGATGCCGTGATTCGTGATGCGAGCGGAAACCACATTTGGATTCTACAAAAAGATGGTTCGTTTATATCACGTAAGGTAAAAACAGGAGTTGAGAATTCTGAAATGGTGGAGATTGTTGAGGGATTGTCGGAAAATGAAAATGTAGTGATTACGGGTGCATATCTTCTTTATAGTGAAAGCGTGTTGAAGAAAAGGGCTTAAATAATTTAGTGCAGAGTAAAAACAAAACAATAAATCAAATGAAAACGAAACAAGTATTACAATTTGCAATGAGCCTAGCGCTTGTTGTATTGATCGCTTCATGTGGAGGAAAGAAAACTGAGACTGCAAAGCAAGATGAACATCAACACGCAGCTAGTACGGAAACTCCATCCGATACAAAAATAAAAGCATTTGAAAATGTGGATGCTTCAGTAAAAACACAGATCAATGGATTACTTGAAAACTATTTTGCTGTAAACAAAGCGCTAATTGAAGACAACCATGAAGTCGCAAAAACAGAAGCCAAAGCTTTTGCAGATAATCTTGCAAAGTTTGATATGTCGAAGTTGGTTGGCGAGCAGATGGATTTTTATCACGTTCAACTTGCTAAAATTTCAACTGGTTTAAAAAGCATTGCTGAAAGTGTAGATATTGAAGAAAGCAGAAGTGAGCTTTCAAATGTAAGCGATGGAATGTATGCATTGGTGAAAGCCTATCATCCAAACGAAACAGAATTATATTATCAATTTTGCCCGATGGCGAAAAATAATGAGGGTGCATACTGGATCAGCGAGACAAAAGAAATTGTAAATCCCTACATGGGGCAACGCATGTTAATGTGTGGTAGGACAAAAGAAAAATTATAGTCACGAAATACCAATTATAAAACTTTAAAGAAATGAAAAATATACTTTTCTCATTCGCGCTTTGTTTGGCAGCCGTTACAGGGTCATGGGCACAACACGATCACAGTCAACACAAGGAACAAGGTAGTCAATCTACTACACCCGTATTTAAAGATGCAGCTGTTGGAAAAGCGTACGCGCTTTACATTCAGCTGAAAGATGTACTCGTTGCATCGAAACAAGATGAAGCAAAAAAGATTTCGGGAGAACTTCAAAAATCATTATTGGGGATTAGCAGAGGTAAAGCTGCCGCAAAGGAAGCGGGCACTATTGCTTATGCAACAACACTTGCTGATCAGCGAAAAGCATTTTCAGTCCTCAGCACAGAAATGTTATCCCTTATTAAAACGAATACACTCACTTCGGGTGAGCTCTATTTAGAATATTGTCCGATGGCCAATAATAATGAAGGGGCATACTGGCTTTCAAATGAAAAAGAAATTAAGAATCCATACTTTGGAGAGTCCATGTTAAAATGTGGTGTGGTAAAAGACACCATTCAATAACGGATAAGATAAATTCATTTTTCACTTATAGCACTCTATGTGAACCTGCGCGTCTTTGTGGTAAAATTCTATTGCACTACAAAGACGGATGAACAAAAAAGTCAACAATTGTTTAAACCGTTAATATTCAAGTAACAAAAAATGAAACAAGCAATTATATTCTTTGCTTTAGCAGTTTTGATTCTACCTTCGTGTAACATCAGTAAAAAAAAGAATCAGTTAGTAACAAAATGGAAACAACAACCGAAAGTTTGAATTTTAAGAATGGCTACTCAGAAATCAATGGCATTAAAATGTATTATGAAATATACGGACAAGGAAAACCACTTGTATTAATTCATGGTGGAGGCTCTACCATTGAGACTTCGTTTGGCAGAGTTATACCACTATTTGCAAAGGACATACAACTCATTTGTGTTGAACTTCAAGCTCACGGTCGGACAGGCGATAGAAATTCCGATCTTTCGTTTGAACAGGATGCAGATGATGTTGCAGCACTTCTAAAAAATCTCAGTATCGAAAAAACTGACATTCTTGGTTTCAGTAATGGCGGAAATACAGCACTTCAAATTGCAATAAGACATCCTCAACTTTGCAATAAAATTATTGCCGCCTCAATGTTATTAAAACGAGATGGAGCAATGCCTCAGTTTTGGGAGTTTATGGAAAACGGAACTTTTGAGCAAATGCCACAAGCATATAAAAACGCATTCATCAAAGTGAATCCCGACAGCGCTAAGCTCATGACAATGTATCAGAAGTGTGCGAATAGAATGATTAATTTCAAAGACTTTCCAGACGAACAAATAAAATCAATACAATCTCAGGTGCTTATCATAAATGGTGATGCAGACGTTGCTACATCTGAACATGTTGTTGCGATGGAAAAATTAATTCCGAATTGTAAGTTGGCCATTATTCCTGGTGGACACGGTGCATATCTCGGAGAAATAACCACTTTGAAAAAAGACTACCAAGACTCTGACTTTAGTGTTCCCATGATTGAGAATTTTCTTCACGAGAATCAATAGCAACGTATGAAGATTGTTTTATAACTTATTTTCAACAAGAGCAAGAACGATAATCAGAATTATAAAGTTTGAAGAAGGAGACTAAATTGCATTATCCATTTTTAATAGAATTCTTTTTCAAAGGCTCCAACAAATATTCCAACCCGTTTAATTTAATCTCATAAATGGTTGCGAGCAACATACCTAGCTTACCTTCCGGCCATCCTTTTTTTGCAAACCATTCCAAATAATGAATAGGTAAGTTGCAAAGTATACTGCCCTTATATTTTCCAAAGGGCATCTTCATGGTAACCAATGTTAGCAATGCATTTCCATTGGGAACTTCTGGAGTTGTTTCCATTAAAGTATTGACGATTTAGTTTACTCCGGGCTGCTTTAATACAAAGCCACTTTTCTTTTTTTCCTCGTCTACAATCCGTTTAACATCGGCCAGAAGCTTTTTCGCATCGTAAATGATACCATCCTTTATTGTGTACTTAACTCCACCCACACGTACCACCTTATTATCATCGGTTAATTTAATTGCACCTGTACCATATAGTACTTGAAGATTTTGTAATGGATTCTCTTCTACAATCACAAAATCGGCAAGCTTGCCTGCCTCAACTGATCCAATTTCATTTTCCTTACCCAATGCCTGTGCACCATATAAAGTGGCCGAACGAATAATTTCCAATGGATGAAAGCCAGTCTCACGCAATAATTCTAATTCGCGTATGTAGGCAAAGCCATACAGCTGAAAAATAAATCCGGAATCCGAACCAGTAGTGACGCGGCCTCCTCTGTTTTTATATTCATTCACAAAGATCATCCACAGTCTGTAGTTTTCACGCCAGTTCGTTTCTTGTTCCGTTCCCCAAGTATGCCAATACGAACCGTGCGAAATTTTACTTGGCTGATAAAATGCCCAAAGACTAGGTAAGGTATAATCTTCATGCCACTCCGCTCTGCGTGCACGATGTAAATCACGACTCGCTTCATAAATATTAAAAGTAGGATCGATCGTAAAGTCAAGAGCCAATAATTCATTCATTACCTTATTCCAATGATCTGAGAATGGAGCTGCTGCTTGCTTCCAAAGCTTTCCAGCCGCTTCAAAACGGTGTTGCTCGTTTTGATAATTAAAATCGAGTGGATAATCCTGTAACGTCTGATCGGTGAA
>DAIQPD010000299.1:0-3753 GCA_036787535.1 Chryseolinea sp. | reverse complement strand
ATTCCGGAAGAGGCATTTACAAAACCTGGAAGTTATAGCTTGAAGTTTGAAGTGAATACATTACAGACGTTGACTGGGGCAACCATGCGCCTGTATCTCGGTTCTGCAGGTGGAGGCACTTTTGGTGATGCGAGAAATGATATATACTACGAATGGAATGTCAACCTGGACACGCACGGAGCATGGGAGACCGTAACGATTCCGTGGGCTGAAGTCTATGCCGAAAATGATACTGACGATCATATATTCCCGTATAATCCATCAGGATATGGCATGTACATCTACTTTCATGGTGCTAATCCGGCTATCTACAATTTCGCAATGGACAACTTTAGAGTAGTGCCAAATGTTAATGAATAACGAGTTTACTAAATATTGAATTATGTTAAAAAATATAAAACTGAAACATTTTCTGTCACTGGCTATGGTGGTGCTTTTAGCATCAGCCTTTAGTGCTTGTGATGATAGCGAAGAGAACGGAGGCTCCGAAGTGGTGTTAGAAAGCTTCGGCCCCACGGGCGCTAAGCACGGTGAACCAATTGTGTTTATCGGACAAAACCTGAGCAAAGTTACCGCCATTGAGTTTGTTGGTGCGAAGGTTGAGAAAAGCGCATTCACCTCGCAGACTTCAGGTAAAATTGAATTGATTGTTCCGGAAGCAACACAAGAAGGTAAGGTAATGCTACTGACAGCAGCCACTGATACGATTACTTCTAAAACGGAAATAAGCTTTGAAGTAGTGGTAACAATTGGATCGATACCAACGGAAGTTAAGCCAGGTGAAAACATGACCATTACAGGAGAGTATGTTAACTGGATTACAGAAGTATGGTTCGCAGATGATGTTGTGGTTACTGATTTTGTAAGTGCATCTGTGAATGAGCTGGTGCTAACAGTACCCATGGAGGCTAAGACAGGTCTACTCAATTTTGTTTTTG
The DNA here is from genome assembly GCA_036787535.1 of Chryseolinea sp. Classification (GTDB taxonomy): domain Bacteria; phylum Bacteroidota; class Bacteroidia; order Cytophagales; family Cyclobacteriaceae; genus Chryseolinea. The sequence continues at coordinate 2,815 of DAIQPD010000299.1, read as the reverse complement.
GCGGAACAGAACCTGATGTAATTGAATCGGATGAGCAATTAATTGTTACCCTTCCTGGAATTACATCAATCTCACCAACAACAGCAGAGCGTGGCGAAGATTTGACAATTACCGGAACAAATTTGGATTTAGTTGTGGGTGTATTGTTTAAAGGATCAGATGAAATGATAACCGATTTTGTGACCAGCACTGAAACTGAAATTGTTTTAACCATACCAACCTTTGCAAATAAGGGTAAGGTTTCGGTTGTTACAGCTTCTGGAGTAGCGGTCGAATCATCTCAAGTACTTGTAATACCACTACCACCATTGGAAGCTCTCGGTCATATTATTTATGATGATGTCCTTAAAAATGGCTGGCAGAAATGGGGCGGCTGGGGAGGCGGCTCTTCCGATATAAACAATAGTGATAATGTTCGCGAAGGTGACAAGGGAATTAAAATTGTGTTTGGTAATGATTGGGGAGGCGCCATGCAGTTTGGCGGTGGCAGCTCTTCAACAAGTGGTTTTACCAAATTTGGAATTTCAATTTTTGGTACCCCTGGAACCGGTGGGAAAGTGGTAAACCTTATTGTTAAAGGGGGGACCAAGGAGGAGAAACAAATCACCATTATAGAAGGTGAATGGACAGATTATAATTTTTCTCTTAGTTCAGATTTCGGAAGTCCAGCAACGATTACTGAAATGTTTTTTCAGGACCGAGGATTTGCAGGTACAATATATGTCGATGGCATTGGCTTGAGACCATAATAGAAATCTTAACTTTCAAAGGCCTGGCAAGAACATGCCGGGCCTTTGATTTTTTAATAGTGACATAGATGTTATATTTTTTTAAATCTATCTTCAGGGGGGTATGAGCCAGTCCAACCTTTGCTCTCATGCATTTATTTTTTTTATAGCAGTAGTATTTCTTTTTACTTCCTGTTCGGATCAACATGAAACACTCTTTACAAAATTAGAATCAGCAGATACGGGTATTGACTTTATAAACGAGAATCATGAAACAGAGCAAAGTAATATTCTTACGTATGAATATTTTTATAATGGAGGAGGAGTAGCACTAGGTGATATTAATAATGATGGTCTGGTCGATATTTATTTTACTTCTAATATTTTCAGGAATAAATTATACCTAAATGAAGGAAATTTCAAATTCAAAGACATTACGGAGCAATCGGGCACCGCTTGCGAAATAGGATGGAAGACAGGCGTTACCATGGCCGATGTTAATGGAGACGGTCTTTTAGATATTTATGTTTGCCGATCGGCAAGCCCTAATGCAGAGCGAAGAAGAAACATTCTTCTGATCAATAATGGCGACCTCACCTTCACCGACAAAGCAAAAGAGTATAACCTTGATGATGCTTCGTACTCAACCCAAGCGGCTTTTTTTGATTTCGATAATGATAGTGATTTAGACATGATACTGCTGAATCATTCCTTGTTGGAAATTTCTAATGTATTTAATCTATCGGTAAAAAATTCGAATGCGCGTTTCCCGGATGTAGGCAATCGGCTCTATCGAAATGATAATGGTCATTTTACAGATGTTAGTGATACAACAGGAATCTACGGCTCAGCATTTAATTATGGATTGGGAATAAGTCTTTCGGATATCAATAACGATGGATGGATAGATATGTATGCCGGCTGCGATTATACAGGAAGAGATAAACTGTTGCTCAATGATCATGGAAAATTTTTCAACGATGTAATACAGGAGCAACTCAGTCATATTTCAAAATTTACAATGGGTACTGACATTGCGGATATTGATGGAGATCAGAACATGGATATTATTACGCTGGATATGCTTCCTGAAGATAATACCAGGCAAAAGCAATTGATGGGCTCTGATCGTTACGATGTTTTTAATTCAATGGTGAAAAGCGGATTGCATGCACAGTACATGCGTAACATGCTTCACCTTAATAATGGTAACGGAACATTTAGTGAAGTTGGTCAACTGGCCGGAATCTCCAATACCGACTGGAGTTGGAGCGCATTAGTTCAGGACTTTGATAATGATGGCATTCAGGATATTTTTATTTCGAATGGTTTTAAGCGCGATCTCACCAACAATGACTTTGCAAAGTTTGAAGCTGCGAAAAGAATTGATGCATCACGAAAAAAAGGAGAGAAGACCAATTCGTTGGACGTCATCGGACAGTTTGAAGAGAACAAACTTCCAAATTACAGTTATAAAGGTAATGGTGATATTACGTTTACCAATGTAACAAAGGCCTGGGGCTTTGATGAGCCCTTTATTACCAATGGTGTGGCATACGCTGATCTTGATAACGATGGTGATCTTGATCTGGTAACTAACAACATGGACGATAAAGCCGGTGTGTATCGAAACAATACCGATCGCTTGCAGAATAATTTTATAACTATAAAACTGAGCGGTCAAAGAAACACCTTTGGTGTTGGCGCACGCGTAACGGTCTTTACCAAAGAAAAGAATTGGGTTAAAGAAGTTTTGCCCGTAAGAGGATTTCAGTCTTCAGTGGATTATACCTTAAATTTTGGTTTAGGAAAAATTTCAACAATAGATTCAGTAATGGTTCAATGGCCGGCTAGTGAAACATCGGTTGTGTATAAGGTAGCAATCAATAAACTTTTAACAGTTCAAGAAGGTGATCATAAGAAGATAAATACAGTTGAAAAAAGTACACTCTTGTTTCAGGAGGTTTCCGTCATTGATTTTAAACACAAGGAAAATCAATTCAATGATTTCGATATTCAACGGCTTTTGCCAAACATGTATTCTTCAGCAGGTCCTGCATTGGCAAAGAGCGATGTAAACAAAGATG
>DAIQPD010000298.1:0-3777 GCA_036787535.1 Chryseolinea sp. | reverse complement strand
ACTGAATATTGATAAATGAATAATGTGCCAATGGTGATGACCAGTCCTTGTATAATACTCGTGCTCAATTCCTGTATATTAAAAAAAGTAGTGGTAAAGGGTCTGGGCTTTTGCTCCATCATATTCTTTTCCATTGGCTCATTCTCATAAATGATGGAACAGGTAGGCCCCATGATTAACTCAAGAAAAATCACATGCACGGGTGTGAAGATACTTGGATAGATCCATCCTAATGCAAGCGGAATAAATACAGTGAGGATAATGGGAATATGAATTGAGATGATGTATTGTATGGCTTTTTTCAGATTGGAATAAATTCTTCTGCCCATCGCTACTGCGTCTACCATTTTGGCCAGGTCATCATCACTTAATATAAGAGACGATACTTCCTTCGCGATCTCGGTTCCTTTCTTTCCCATGGCTATACCTATGTGAGCCGCCTTTAATGCCGGACCATCGTTTACGCCATCACCTGTCATGGCGACAATTTGCTGGTTCGCTTTTAATGCATTCAATATTCGCAGCTTGGCATCCGGAAACATTCGTGTAAAAATATTGACTTCCATTACCTTTACCTTTAACTCTTCATCATTCAACTTCAGAAGCTCATCACCACTCATCGTTTTCTCTGCCCCTTTAAAGCCAATCTGCCTTGCTATCGTTAAAGTGGTTGCTGCATTATCTCCGGTAATTATTTTAACAGCAATACCCGCGCTATGGAATGAATTGAATACGCTGGAAATATTTTGTTTTGGAGGATCATAAAAGGCAACCAATCCCATGAATTTGAATTTGAGCTGTTGCTGATTCTCTGGAAAATTATTTCCTGTGATCGTTGATACACCTACACCCAAAACACGAAATCCTTCTTGTGCTAAAGTTTGTATTGCTGATAAGGTATTCTTCTTGTCCTCTTCAGAAAGATCAGCCACCTGCACCATGGCTTCGGGTGCTCCTTTGGCCGCAATGATACGTAGGCCTTTAGCATCTTCAAAAATATGAGTCATCATCGGAGGCCTTCCTCCTAACGGATATTCATGAATCATGTGGAAGTTCTTTCGAGAATCAATGGTCGTTGACTTTCCATAGGCATCATGCAAGGCAATCTCCATGGGATCAAAAGGAATTGGTTCACTGGCCCACATGGCAACAGCAATAAGTTCCTTCTCTTCGGATGCAGCACTTTCGGGATTTACTATCTTGTTCGATGCCAGCACAAAGAGCTTGGCCAGACTCATTCGGTTCTCTGTAATCGTTCCGGTTTTATCCGTACAAATTACCGTAGCACTTCCAAGCGTCTCCACAGTTTTAGTATGCTTCACAATAATGCCCAGCTTCATTAATCGCCATGCACCCAACGCCATGAACGTGGCAAAGGCAACCGGGATCTCTTCAGGAAGAATACTCATGGCCAATGTAAGTGCCTTGAGCAAGCTACTTACTATTTCATGCGATTTGAAAAAGTAAATTCCCCACACAATGAAGAAAACAATTGCACCGGTAAAGGCCATCTTCTTTACAAAGTTGTTGATCTGCTTTTGTAATGGAGTATCTTCCTCTTCAATGGATTCAAGACTCTTTCCGATTTTACCTAGCGAAGTTGCTGCTCCGATGGCATTCACTTCGCAGATGGCAAGTCCACCGGTTACTGTCGTCCCCTGAAATACTTTATTATTACTCTCTTCCTTGTTCTTACTCACCGGCATAGACTCACCCGTGAGTATGGATTCATTGACAGAAAAATCATTAGAGTGAATGATGATACCATCAGCCGGAATAGATGATCCTTCTTCGACTATCATAAAATCTCCGAAGACAATTTCTTCCCGCTTTATTTCTAATGTAACTTGATCACGGATTACTTTGCAGGTAGGTTGTGTCAGCGACTTCAATTCTGCTAATGCATTTTTACTTCTCGATTCCTGATACAGTGATATTCCAATAACCAGAAAAATCGCGGAGATCATAAAAATACCATCACCTACCTCACCACTAATAAAGTATAACAACGATGCCAGCAGAAGTAGCAAGAGCATCGGATCTTTAAAAAACCCTTTTAACGTAGAAAGAAAGTTATTCTCTACCTGAATTACTTCGTTACGACCATGAACAGCCCGAGCCTCCGATACCTGTCGTGAGGTTAAACCCTTTATAACATGTTTAGATGCATCAGACATGTAGAAGCCAATTGTGAAACTGAAAGTATTCATTATTCCCGTCTAATTTTCAATCTGGATACTTTTATTACTCTTATAAATAATCGAAATAAATTTTTCAGCGTGACGTAAGTCACAGTCCAAGGCTGGTCACCGGGATACTTTTGTGTAAAATTTATGACATGAAGAACGTATTAACCGGATTACTGATCCTTACCTGTTCCTATTCAGCATCTCTGATGGCCCAGGATAAAGTACCGTTGTCTTTAGATGAGGCGCTGAACACTGCTCTCAAAAACAACAAAGAAATAACTATGGCAGCGCTTGATGAAGAAGGTGCCGATGCAAAGTTTAAACAAACGAATGCTGTATTCCTTCCGCAAATCAAGGTAAGTTATTCAGCCATGAGTACGAATAACCCTTTGAATGCTTTTGGATTCAAACTTCAACAACAAGCCATCACAGCAACCGATTTCAATCCTGAATTGCTCAACAATCCATCAAACACTCAAAATTTTATGACGAAAGCAGAATGGCAACAGCCCATTCTGAATATGGATATGCTATACATGCGAAAGGCAGCCAGCCAACAGCGAGCTGTTTACGTGTTCAAATCAAAGCGCACAAAAGAATATCTGGCATTTGAAATTAAGAAAGCATATGCACAATTGCAGTTGGCGTACCATGCTAAAAATGTATTGGAAGAAGCATTACAAACAATCAACTCTATATACACGGCAACGAATAATCGTTTTGAAAAAGGATTCCTGCAAAAATCGGATGTATTGAATGTGCAAGTTCAGGTTGCCACAATAGAAAGCCAATTAGCACAGTCCAATAGCAATTTGCAAAACGCTTCTGATTATATCAGTTTATTGATGGGGGTTAAAACAGGTATTGTGTATCAGGTAGAGGCGGTAAGCGATGTTCTTCTTTCCGAAAATATTGAAACAGAAGTGCCGGTAAATCGTGCCGACTTTCAGGCCATGCAATCTGCAATAGATGCACACGACCTGATGATTCGCTCAGGCAAGATGGCATACCTACCCAAACTCAATGGCTTTGCAGAATATCTGATCAACGACAAGAGCGCATTTGGATTTGGTTCTGATTCCTATCTCGCTGGTGCACAATTATCATGGACTCTTTTTAATGGAATGGCAACGCAAAGTAAAGTTGCGCAACACCGCATTGAAAGAAGCAAGGCGGTCGAGCAATTAAATTATCAGAAAGAACAAAGTCAGGTTGACCTGAATAAGACTCTACGCGAAGAGCATGACGCTCGCATATCGTTGAAGCAGTATGAAACAGCTGTAGCCCAGGTCTCTGAAGCTCTACGCATTTTACAAAACCGCTACCAACAAGGTTTAGTGGCAACAAATGATCTATTACAATCACAAACCTTGCTCGCACAACAAAAGCTCAACTATGCCCAAGCTGTATTCAATATCAATACAACACAAGCCTATCTGCAATTCTTAACATCCACATCAGAAAAGTAAAAAAATGAATTTTATGAAAATACAATTTGCCTTAACCGCAACACTTTTGTTAACCTCAGGTGTCTTGTTTATTTCTTGTTCCGGAAATAATCATGAGGGAGAATTAAAAAAAGAAAAGC
>DAIQPD010000297.1:0-3798 GCA_036787535.1 Chryseolinea sp. | reverse complement strand
CAAGTCTTGGTACCTATGATGCCATTGCGGGCATTTCGTTAATTAATCGCAATTGGCTTTTTGCTACGGGTATTCAACATCCATTCAATCAAAATAAAAATCAGTTTACATGGTCGGAATGGAAGGATGTGTATCCTAACGATAACTATGTTGAAACCTACGCGCAGTGCTACGAACTCAAGAGAGGAACAGATGTTATGCTTCGTGCAGAACGTAACTTTCGATTCTCTCGATTTAACGCATCACTCGGAATGCTCGCCATTTATAGAATCAATCGTGATGAAATAACAGAAAATCCTTCAACCGACCCTGTTCGAATAAAACCAGACGGCACAACCGGATTAGCGCTCTCTGCAATTGCAACCATTGGTTACAGTTTTAATGTTCATACCGGAATACGGGTTCTATACGGACATAAGCTTGTCGATCGCGATGTAAATCCAGATGGGCTAACACGCCATGATGTTGCTTCTGTTTCTTACTACTTCCGATTCTAGTATGCTGCACTATAAAAAGAATTTCCTTATCGTTCTGTTTTTCCTGTCGTTGATATCACTTCAAGCGCAGACAACAAAAATTTCGGGTCTTACTCAAGCCGATAATCTTCTGCTTGATTCAAAGTATACCGAAGCCATCGATTGGATTGATAAAGAAGTTATCAAAACAAAAGATGCTAAAACATCCGTTATCCTTCAAAACAAAAAAGCAGAAGCGTTAATCCGTCTTGGTGATTTTGATTCGGCCGAAAAGTTTCTAAAGGATCTTGAAGAAAAAGCAGTTGCTATAAAAGAGTCATCCTTTATACTTGCAATCATTAAATCAAATGAGGGTTTCCTTTACCTTAATCAGGGTAGAAATGATCTTGCTTTGCAATCCCTTCAAAAAGCACAGAATGATTTTGATCGAACCAACAATCAAAATTGCTTAGAGGCCGCACAGAACCTCTCCTACCTAAGCCAGGTATACCTTACTACGGGCAAGCTTTCAAAGGCGGAAGAACAGATGTTAATGTGTTTGAGCATCAGGCAAAAAACATTGCCACAAAAGCACGAGTTGATCGCAGCTTCATACAATGATCTTGGTTTTGTGTACAGTCAGGCAGACAACGACAAAGCATTAACCAATTATGAATTAGCGCTTGGAATGTATGAAGCCCTGCACGGAAAAGATCATCCGAAAATTGCCATTGTAAATACAAACATGGCAGTAATTTATCGCAACCTTGAATTGTATGGTGATGCTGTTAATAACTTCGAAAATGCACTAAAGGTATGGGAGAAGATTTATCCTGGAGCACATCCTACGAAAGCTTTCGTGCTTTTTAATCTTGGTCGCACCAACCAAAAAATGGGGAATCAAAAAGTTGCATTGGAATATTATGAGAAAGCACTCGCCCTTTACAGACAAGTCTACGGAACAAAGCATCCTGAAATTGCATCTGTACTAAATTACATGGGCAATGTTAAGGTATCACAACGAGCATACGCTGATGCCTTACTTCAATATCAGGAAGCGATGATTGCAAATACCATTTCATTCGACAATAAAGACGTTGAGAAAAATCCAAAAGCAACTGATTTCTATAATGGAAATACCTTACTCTATTCATTGGAGTTTAAGGCTCAGGCACTAGAAGCAGAGTATTTTGGCAAAACATTAAAGCTTGCCAATTTAGAACTGGCGTTGAAAACTTTACAAGTTGCCGATACTCTGATTGACAAACTCAGACAACAAAGTACAAGTGAAGCGGATAAGCTTGCGTTAGGCCAGATTGCAAATGATGTTTATGCCGATGGTGTACGCATAGCATACGAAGCTTCTGTTGGCTCTATTAAAAAGAAAGCGTTTCAGTTGCTTGCATTTTATTTTGCTGAAAAAAGTAAATCATCTGTTTTGCTAGAAGCCATTGCCGAGTCTGACGCTAAATCTTTTGCGGGCATACCGAACGATTTATTAGAGGAAGAACAAAAACTAAAATCAGGCATTGCATTTACCGCACAGAAACTCGCACAAAAACCAACACCGGAGGAACAAAAGAAATTACAAGAGACAGCGTTTAAATTAAATCGTGATTACGATGCATTCACAAAACGATTAGAAAGTAATTATCCGGAATACTTTGATTTGAAGTATAACACTACATCACCAACCGTAGCAGAGCTTCAAGGGAAATTAGATAACCATACTGCCATTCTGAGTTACTTCATTAACAGCGATGCAAATAACAATACACTCTATATTTTTCAACTTTCAAAAAAGAAATACAAAATCATTACCCACGTTATTCCAAAAGATTTCGACCGATACATAACCGGGCTTCGCAATGGCTTATTCTTTAATGATAGTAAGACCTATGCACTTTCAGCCACAGCGCTCTCGTCTATTCTGATACCCAAGCTACCCTCGTCTATCAAGTCGCTTGTTATATTACCTACCGGGCGTTTAAGCATTATCCCTTTTGAAACACTCTTTACCAAAACACAAAATCTGTTTTCAAAAAAACCAAAAGAAGGTGGCTATCAATCCTTACCGTATGTCTTGAATCGCTTCACTACGGCTTATGAATTCTCTGCCCGGCTCATTTCACAAAAAGCAAGTAAGACAGATGTTGCTACACCACCATCTATCTTTTTATGTGCGCCCATTATTTTTCCAGAGAAAGATCACCTGAATGACTTACCCGGAACCGAAACGGAAGTAAATGAAATTGCCGGGTTGTTCAAGGCCAAACAATTCAGATCGTCACTCTTCACTAATAAAGAAGCAAGTGAAATACTTATTAAATCGGGAGCTTTAAAAAATTTCAAACTCTTGCACTTCGCTACACATGGAATTGTGGATGAGAAGAATGCTGAGCTTTCAAGAATATTTTTACAGACCTCTTCTACTTCAGAGGATGGGAATCTGTTTGCAGGAGAAATTTACAATCTCTCCTTACAGGCTGATTTAGTAACGCTTTCTGCTTGTCAGACCGGCTTGGGTAAAATATCGAAAGGCGAAGGGGTTATTGGATTATCACGGGCATTGGTTTATGCAGGCGCTAAAAACATTATCGTTTCATTTTGGAGTGTGGCCGATCAATCTACTTCTGAACTAATGAAGAATTTTTATTCAGATATGCTCAATACCTCCGCACACGATTACGGTGAGAATCTAAGACAGGCAAAAATCAAACTCATCAAGGAAGGAAAATATGCTGCACCTTATTATTGGGCACCTTTTGTGTTGATCGGATATTGATTTAAACGTTACAGGTTCAAAGTTTAAGGTTCAAAGTTGACGTTACACTTTCAATTCATCATTCTCACTACTAGCCAATTAAACTTCAAAACCTGGAACTTTAAACCCGAAACCTTGAACTTCATTTAAAATAAATTACTCAGAAAGAAAATCTAGTGATGTTGTTCTGTTAGCTTTGCTGTGTCTATAATCTAAAAGTTGCTTTATGAAATCAATTACAAAGAATTTCCTTCCGGGAATCCTGTTAAACCCTATCAGTAGAAATCTAATTTTTATTTTTATACTGGCTTTCGCTGTTGCCGTTACGTTGGTAACAGCTGCATTCTTACTTCTTAATTAGAAGAAGTCGCTGGTACTGGTCGGGCAGAGATCCACTCTTCCCCGTCTTCAAATACCTCCTTCTTCCAAATAGTTGCTTTCTCTTTGAGCGTATCAATAATGTATTGGCATGCTTCGAATGATTCTTTACTATGCGGACAGGAGACTGCAACGACCACTGAAACCTCACCTGGTTTTAAAGTACCTTCCGTATTGATGAAAAAAGCTTTTCCCAAAAAG
>DAIQPD010000296.1:0-3800 GCA_036787535.1 Chryseolinea sp. | reverse complement strand
ACTCTTATTCATATTTTAAAAAAAGCAACATCATAGAAATGTGTACGCAAACACAAAAAAGAAGAGCAGATTTCCAACTTTAAGGAACAGTCATCAGCATCAAATTAGTGCAAACGATGGAGATGCTAATGGTCGTTCGGACAATAACAGTAACATAGTTCGACTTCGCAACCGAGTCCGCAACCGTTTGTGGTGACGATTGCGGAAATTTATTTAGCGTTTTTTAGATAATCGTTTCGCAAAATCTTTACTTTCGAAAAGTACATCATGCCTAATAATGTTTGGTGTGCTGATTCTTTATCAATAACCAATTTTCTAACCCAAAAAATTTATGATGAAAAAACTCTACAAAAAATTGAGTTTGACAGCAGTACTCCTGCTGGTTCTCGCATCGGTAGGCCTCGCGCAGGATCGCGTAGTCTCCGGTACTGTCACGGACGAAAACGGTAGCTCAATGCCTGGCGTTAACGTCCTATTAAAAGGTACCTCCACAGGTACAGCCACAGACGTTGATGGAAATTTCAAGATTAGTATTGCGAATGACCAATCAACGCTTATTTTCACTTTCGTTGGTTATGCTACCTCGGAAGTTATTGTAGGGGCAAGATCAGTTGTAAACCTACAACTTACTCCAGATGTTCAGACTTTAACTGAACTTGTTGTTACGGGGTACACCTCTCAGCGAAAAGCTGATATTACAGGAGCTGTTGCTGTGGTTGATGCCGAAGCACTTAAGACTTTTAAGACGGCAAACGTTGGTCAGCAATTAGCTGGTCGGGCACCAGGTGTAACGGTTTCAACGAATGGATCTCCAGGAGCAGAATCAAATATCCGTGTAAGGGGTATTAGCAGTCTCTTAGCCAGCTCAGATCCTCTTTTTATTATTGATGGTGTTCAGATTCAAGGTGATAAAGCGTTGAATGGTTTGAACCCGAATGATATTGAAAGCATGCAGGTGTTGAAGGATGCAGGCTCAGCTGGTATTTATGGGGCCAGAGCCAATGCAGGGGTAATTATTGTTACTACAAAACAAGGTAAAGCTGGCAAGATGAAGGTGAGTTACAATGGCTATTATGGTGTACAAAATCCAGTGGGTGGCTATGACGATATCCTTTCTCAGGATCCCTTGGAGTATGCACAAAAGTACCATACCATCAAGAACCCGGGTTCTGCAACATTTTATGGTGGTGTAGGTTCGGCTGCGTCAATTCCTGATTTATTCTATAATCCGCCAGGGAATACAGACGAAAGCACCTATAATTATCCTGATGATCCTCGTATTGAGCCAACATTATTCATGAGATCGAATGAGACCGGCACAAATTGGTGGGATGAAGTATTTGGACCAGCACCGATTCAAAACCATAACCTTTCACTTTCAGGTGGATCGGACAAAGGTACAATGGCTGCTTCAGTAGATTATTTCAAGCAGGATGGTACGATGAAGTACACCTATTTTGAGAGATTGTCTACACGATTGAATGGTACAATGAAGTCTGATAAATTCACCTTTACTCAAAACCTTGCATTTACCTATTCAAAAGGAGTATCGCAGGCTAGTGGTGAACAAAATGAGCAAAACGTAATGACTCAGATTTTGAAAATGAACTCAGTTGTTCCGGTATATGATATATCTGGAGAGCACTTCGCTTCAGCAAAAACAGTAAATTTTTCTAACGGTTCTAACCCATTGGCAAGAGCTTATAGAAATAAAGATAACTACGGCAAAACCTATAGGTTGATGGGTGGTTTGAGTGCTGAATATAAAATATTGAGTTATTTAAGTGCGAAAACTCAGTTTTCAGGTGACTTTAGTTCAAGTTCTGGTGTTAATTTTACCTTTCCATCATGGGAAAATAGAGAGTTTAATGGAAACAACAACTTCTCTGAGAACCAATCAATCTGGGCAAACTGGGTATGGACGAATACTTTGAATTTCAACAAAGTAATTAATGAAAAACATAAAATTGATGCGTTTGTAGGATACGAAGCAGTAAGTGTAAATAATAGGAATATCTCTGGAAGAGTGGACAATTTTGGATTCACCAGTCAGGATATTCGATATCTTAATACTGCGCTTGCACCTACTATTAATAACGTAAATAGTGGTTCGACTTTGGGTACTATTGCATCCACCTTTGCTAAAGTAGATTATGCCTTAAGTGATAAATATCTTATAAGTGCATCCATTAGAAGAGATGGGTCTTCACAATTTGCTCCAGATAAACGATATGGAGTTTTCCCGGCTTTTAGCGCAGGGTGGCGTATTTCAGAAGAGTCGTTTCTGCAAAGCACAACATGGCTTGACGATTTGAAATTGCGAGCAGGCTACGGAGTTACCGGTAATCAAAATGGTGTTCCAAATGGCAATGCTTATAACCGTTATGGAGCAAGATCTATTTACGATGCAGGGTACAACATTACAGGAGATAATGCTGGCAACTCCGCTGGGTATGCTTTAACGGCTTATGGTAACCCAACTACACAATGGGAAGAGAATAAAATGATTGATGTTGGAGTAGATGTTACTGTATTAAATGGAAAATTCAGCCTCGTATTCGATTGGTTTAAGAAAGACATTGACAAATTATTATTTCTTGCAAGCTTTCCTGGTGTAGCTGGGGCGGCAGACGTTCCTGCTAGAAACGTTGCCAATGTAACCAATATTGGATTTGATGGTTCTATTAACTACCGCGATAACTTTGGGGATTTAGGAGTTGACATTGGATTAAACTTTTCACACTTCAAAAACGAAGTCACACAACTTGTTGGTGACACTAAATTGATTTTCCCAGGTGGGCCAGATAAAAGATTTGGTGAAATTGGGGTATGGCAAGTTGGGTATCCTATCGGATCTTTCTATGGCTATGTTAATGATGGATTATTCCAAAATCAGGCAGATTTAGATGCCGTTGTTCAATCAGGAGAAGGTCTTGGAAGATTGAGATGGAAAGATATCAGTGGTCCTAATGGCGTTCCTGACGGTGAAATTACCGATGCTGATAAAGGGGTTATTGGAAGTCCACAACCTAAGTTGACAATGGGATTAAACATTGGATTGAACTACAAGTCGTTTGACTTCACCATGATGTTATTTGGCTCGTTTGGTAATGACATTTATAACTACAACAAACTGTTTACTCATTTCGGATTCTTTAACTCAAACATAGCGCAGGAAGTAATAGATGACTCATGGACTTCAGAAGGCGTTGGAAGTCTCCCTATAATAGATCCAAATGATAGCCAAAGTGTTACATCAAGCTCTTTCTATGTTGAAGACGGTTCTTACGTAAGGGCTCAAAACATTACATTGGGTTACACTTTGCCAAAGACTCCAGTGTTTCAAAAGCTAAGAGTTTATCTTCAAATGCAAAATGCATTTACCATTACAAAGTATAGCGGCATTGATCCTGCACTTTCAAGTGTACGCCAAGGTGATGCTTTTACAGGGTATGATTTTGGAAATTACCCTTCATCCAGAACATTCATGGTTGGTGTGAATGCTACATTTTAATCTTTAAAGATTTATGACAATGAATAAAATAAAGAAAACAATTTTAATGCGAGCAGCCCTTTTCGTGAGTGTATTGGGTGTGTTAGGCGCATGTAAAGACTCGTTTCTGGAGATAAACCCTCAGGCACGGTTGAGCGCGAGTTCATTAGGAACCAAAGCAGGTGTAGAAGCTACTCTTATTGGAGCTTACGCCATACTTGATGGATATCATATTGATGGCAATAATATTTGGCCATCAGACCCTGTGAATTGGATTATGGGAAGCATCACAACAGATGATGCTTAC
>DAIQPD010000295.1:0-3830 GCA_036787535.1 Chryseolinea sp. | reverse complement strand
AACTTTGAAAGCCTTGTGTAAAGCCAGCACCAAAACGAAGCTTTAAGCCATCATAAGCAACAGTATCTTTCTTTGATGTCTCAAATACATTTATACCGCGCTGATCATGTTGGCGCCAATATTGAATGTGCGGAAAAAATTGAGCGAAGGTAATGTTCGCCATAAAAAGGAAGCTCAACAGTAACAGGGAGCTTAATCTGTTTGTCATTGTTTTCATGATTGAAATGTTTTTTAGTTTATGTATAGTGTATCAAAGGGCATTAACTCTTTTAAAAATGAGGTCAAACGCCATCGTGATTTCATCTCCGGTGGTTACCGAACCGAACATAAAAGTTGGTGGCTCTACGTTGAACTCTGACATTTTAAATGTTTTGGATGTTTTACACACAATGGTATTGTCGGTATTAACCGTATAAGTACTTTCTACTTCCATCGGTTTTGTTACTCCGGCAATGGTTAGATTACCTGTACAAATAATTTTATTTCCAGATACCTTTGATGAGGTAATGACGTAGGTAATCTGTTTATGATCCTCAACCTTTAGAGCAGAGTATGCATTTTTGTCCATGGCACCTTTTCCGCTTTTCAGAGTCTGAACCGGAATCGTGAGGGTGAGTGATTTAACGTGAGCTACCTGATTATTTTCCATTTGGAAAAGAGAGGTACAGCTAAATCCTTCTGCCTTCATTTCCCAATCGTGCAACGTTGAAGTACCCTTAAGAAGCACGCTTGCCTTCTGTACTTTGTAAGAATCTTGTGCTGTTGCGAAAGTGGTAAATAAGCAGAGCGTCACCATAATTAGCCATGCGGTCATTTTATTAGTGAAATAAATTTTTATGTGATTTTTCATAGTGCTTTTGTTTGATTGCCTAGCGCACTACAAGGTTAGGGGTGTATCATTCGATGATGCGTGACGTTTATTAGGTACTTTAGTGATGTTTGTCAGTAAGATAACTGACCAATGAGAGTTAAAACAGAGTAATAGCCATTGCAAACGATGAAGAATCAATACATTATTTTTCAGGTGACGACTAAGAAAAATTGTCCGACACTGAATTTTAACATCGGAGGAGAAAAAACCAACGAATACATTGAATTGCTCTTGTTCTTTCGCAAATAATTACCAGAATACCGAGAGCAACCTTACCTTTCCAACGCTAATGCTGAAAAATATGAAAAGTATCAACATAATTTCATCGCTTATATTGAGTTTGTTACTCTTCGCTTTAAAT
The DNA here is from genome assembly GCA_036787535.1 of Chryseolinea sp. Lineage (GTDB taxonomy): Bacteria > Bacteroidota > Bacteroidia > Cytophagales > Cyclobacteriaceae > Chryseolinea. The sequence continues at coordinate 2,598 of DAIQPD010000295.1, read as the reverse complement.
TCTTGTAAACCAAAAGAGGAGATAAAGGTAGAGCCAAAAGGAAATTATCTTGAAGAGATTACTATTCAACAACTTCAGGATGGTTTTAAGAGTGGCGAATTTACCATTGAACAAGTTGTAAAAGATTATTTAGCACGAATAGATGCAATCGATAAAAATGGAGTGCAGCTAAACTCAATCATTTTTGTAAACCCTGATGCCATTGCCATCGCAAAAGAATTAGATCAGGAGCTTGCTTCCGGGAAAAGTCGCGGTACACTGCATGGTATTCCTGTTATTTTAAAAGACAACATTGATACCCATGATATGCCCACCACTGCTGGCGCGACTGTATTGCGAAATTCATATCCGATCCAGGACAGTGAAATTGTTAAAAAATTAAAAAAGGCAGGAGCTATCATTATAGCCAAAGCAAATTTAAGCGAATGGGCAAACTTCAGAGCAGATATGTCTTCCAGTGGCTGGAGTGGCGTTGGTGGACAAACTAAAAATCCGTATGTACTGGATCGCAATCCGTGTGGATCAAGTGCAGGATCGGGAGTTGCTGCGGCTGCCAATCTCTGCTCATTTGCAATCGGCACTGAAACAAACGGATCAATTGTGTGCCCATCAAACAACAATGGCTTGGTTGGATTAAAGCCAACTGTAGGATTATTAAGCAGAACAGGCATCATTCCGATTTCATTTACACAAGATACACCTGGCCCAATGTGCCGGACTGTTGAAGATGTTGCAATTAGTTTAGGAATACTTGTCGGCATTGATTCTTCCGACAGCAAAACATTGGCGTCAACAGGTAAATCATATACTGACTATACTCCATTTCTAAAACGCGATGGACTTCGTGGAAAGCGAATTGGGTTACTAAAAAATCAATTGGGTTTTCATGCCCGCGTTGATACCTTGATGAAACAAACTGTTGCCTACCTTAAAAGTCAGGGAGCTGAAGTTATAGAATTAGATTTTTCTATGGATCGTAATGTTAATCAGGCATCCTTTCAGGTATTACTTTATGAGTTTAAGGATGGATTAGAAAAATATTTTTCAAGTCTCGGTGAAAATGCTCCTGTAAAGACGATGAAGGATTTAATTGAATTCAACAAAAAAGATTCGATTGAACTTCGCTTCTTCGATCAAAAATTATTAGAGATGGCCGATGCCAAAGGTAATTTACAATCGAAAGAATATTTAGAATCGCTTGCTGCCATGCACAAAGGAACGCGTGAAAATGGTATCGATAAACTTCTGCGCGAAAATAACCTGGACGCTTTGATGGCACCAACTGGTTCGCCAGCATGGAAGACTGATCTAATCAATGGAGATCATTTTATGGGAGGCAGTTCATCACTTGCCGCAATTTCAGGCTACCCTTCTATTACAGTACCAATGGGTTTTATTGATGAACTACCAGTTGGTGTTTCTTTCTTCAGCAAAGCATGGAGCGAACCATTACTTATTGAAATTGCTTACTCTTACGAGCAGGTAACAAAATACAGAAGAGCCCCAAAGTATATTCCTTCCAACTAAATTGAATAGTTTTAAGAGACGTATTGAAGTCAATTAGAATCTTTAAGCGCTTGCTTTCTTAGCTTTCGTTGAAGAGACCAAAACCAACGACCATAGCCAACCAGAATTTCTTCTCCCGCTTCAATATCACGCTTGGCATCGATAAAACATTTTTTCCCTTCACTTATGCTTTCGCTGTTGTTTTTCAATCCGTCAACCTTTGCCAATCCGTTGGCATCATTCGCGTACCGCGCAAAGGCTTTCATGGCAGACTTTGCATTGATAACCGTATTTCGGTTGATGTACATTAAGTATGCATTGTGGCCATCCTCATGTTTTACTTCCCGCCAAGGCTGAATCTTTCCTTTGTATTCTACAATTCGTTCGCCCTTTCTTATTTTCTTTTTAGTGAAGAGGCCTTTGCCGGCTCCGGGTAATTTTGATTTTTTAATAACGAGTTGTTCTTCGAGTAAGGGCATAGGTTAAGTCAGAATTAATTTCGGTGTTTATACAATCCTGCAAGTATGCTCAATTTTCCATTGAAAAATATACCTCCTGAATTCTGTTGGAGCAAATTTTATTATCAAGTATCGCATACCTATAATCAATTTGGATCGATATGCTTCATTTTGAAGTTTACGAGCATATGTAAAGGCCGAAAAGTAGTTAAGCGTTCTATACTCATCTTAGATTTTAAAATAGTTTTCAAATCAATCACTCGATTGGGAATTTATTAATCTGTAGCTATCAATCCTTGCCAGCTTTGTCTGAACCTACTGTTCCTTATGATGAATTGTATTCTACAATTCGTTCAACAAACTATCAATGACAGGTTGAGAGCTGACCGAATCAACTACAAACAAAATGCAAACAAGAATTTCATTCAAGAAAATTAGAAATCAAATTAGTGTCTTTTAAAGATCAAAGCACTGTGGAGATTTCGTGCTGGAACTCAAAAGCAATAGTAATTCTTGGTTCAAGAGGTTGCTATAAACTATAGACTAACCTTTTGACACCATCCTTGTCAACCCCCGATAATAAAAAAAGCCCTGATGATTTTGGTCATCAGGGCTTAAAGTGAAAAAAAGGCAA
>DAIQPD010000294.1:0-3838 GCA_036787535.1 Chryseolinea sp. | reverse complement strand
ATGAAGCGGACAATTATCAATACCTATAACTATTATGATACCTTTGTTTCAGTCTGGAATACGTTATCCAAACGAATAAAGTCAGATATGATTTCAACAGATATCTTATCTTTTGATACCACACATCCACTTTACAAAAAAACATGTGTAATTACAGGTGCATCGCTATAGATTGGATCCATGCATGATTCCGTAGATACATAACTGCTTCCGCCAGCTGGCATTTGAAAGAAAGCAATAAGCCGGTAACAATACTGGGCGGCAACGGCTAGCCCTTTTCCATCATTCGTATCGATGAACTCACTAATACCAGGATCAAGAGAAGCTACCAGTTCATATCCATAATTCTTAGGTAAACCAGCAGAGCAGGCAGAAGGACTGTAATTAAAAGATCCCACTCTTCTCCAAACCTGAATTGATTCAGCATTCTGACACGTGTAATCATTCCACTTTAAAATAGCATGACGTTTTGCTAAATCAGGCACAACGGATATCCAAGTTGGGGCCGGAGCAAGGACTTTTACACTCATGTTTTGGAAGGTAACTAAAGGTGTATCATGAGGTGGATTGTCCGTTGCTTTAAATACAATTTGATACGGCTGTTCGCGTGCATGAATGCACTCTGTGTTCCAATGAACAGTTAATGCAGCAGGGGTTGGTTTAAAATCGAATGGGCTGGGCAGGTAAGTGGCTGGAATTTTATCAATAGAATAATCAAAGATTTCGGAAACAGCTTCCAGTTTTACATCCCTGCCTTCTGGGTCTACGCCCGTAACTTGAAAATCAATTACGGTTTTAGCCTCAATGCATTTGTTGGCTGGTACAGATAATGTCGGCCGCAGATTAGCGCAATCATCCACTAAAATTTGCATATCGCGAATGGATTCGCTGAGAAGCTCCAGTTCATTGGTCTCCGTATTCAATCTCCGCTCTATAATTTTAAAGGACACGTTGTATTCTCCAATATTACCCGGAGCATCCCAGGTTAATTGCCCTGTGGCTTCATCAATGCTAAAACTAGGTGGCCCGGTTCCATCTTCATTTGCAGTACCATAATTTGAGTTTGAATAAAACTGTGGTGAATCCGGACTCTTGTATCCATCCACCGGATTGTTAGCATCCTTTTGAGGAATTGCTAACTCATAGGTAAGAAGATCACCGTCTTCATCAGAAGCCCCGGCATTGTGGAAAAAGATTTGTCCGTGGCAGGCTTTATCAACCGGTGGAATGCTGAAGGTTGGAAAATGGTTTGTAATGTTGGTGTTAATGGTGGTATAGGTAGAGTAGGCCACATCAAAAGCAAGCGGAATATTTAAGATACCTCCACTGCGATCACGCTCTCGGTAATTTATTTTATAGACACCATTTTGTGCATAGGTATGGGTTGTTGTGTATGATGCCACTGCAATATTTAATCCCAGGTCAGGTCGGGGAGTGGCTGCTATTTGGGGAATAATTCTTAGATTTCCATCGCCAAATGTAATGGCACCGTCTTCAAAGTTATTGCCTCCAAAAGGAGTATTCGATAATGTGTTAAGGTATGCGGTAACGGTAATTCTATAAGTCAATCCGCTGACACGCTCCACTGTAATTTGAGCTGCACGTAGATGTGTTGCTGAAACCGTTATCGACAATGCCATTAAAAACAGTATCAGAGCAAGAGTCTGTAAACATCTAGTATTCATAAGGTAAACGTTGACCTGCTTTATATCGACTTATATGCAATATAAAAAATCTAAAGCGACCAGAGCGTAATAAAGAACAATAGAAATCGATATACCTCTAGTGCCAGGAGTAAACCTACAACACCGAGTATTGCTTTTATAACCAGCCGCTTCCCTTTCTGGTTGTAAAATGCGCGTGCTGATCTGAAAATAAAATAGAAATTCGTGGTAACGAAAATGATCGTTAGGGTAAGGTCATTTAAATAGTTTCCAGAGTTCAAATGTCCCCAGGAAAAAAGTTTACTGACAATGAAAAACACGAATGAAATGCTAATGGCGTTTACTGCCAGATTAAAAGCGGTTAGTTCAACAGAAAGTGCAACATGGTCGGTAAAGTATCGATTCTTCTTTTGAAAGATTAAACTCAACGGTAGGGAGGCAATTACGACAAACATAACCACAAGTAATTTTGCAAGTCCAGTCGTTTTATCATTATACATCAATTCGAAGCCTCGCATATCAATACCTTCGTTGTGAATTTTCTCCAGCACCATTCGATGTGCTAATGCTTTATGCGGAAATACATGCTGTTGGTTGTGCAAAAGGGCATTAAAAATTTGCAACGTGGGAAATAGAAAGTAGATTAAATTCAGAATGAAAAACATCTGTAACGGACGCATGTACTGTACTCTTCGTCCATCTACGTATTCCCGTGAAAGAAATCCCGGATTCTTAAGCGTAAGCCACAACGACTTAATGAATTTGTTATCGACAAATGTGGTAGCAATCAGAACGTTAGCCAGAAACGTTTTAAACTTTCTATCCTTGGCCTCAATTACCTTTTCACCACATTGATTGCAATATAACCCGACAAATGTGTTGCCGCAGCTTTTGCAGATGTGTTCAATAGTTGAGTTTGAAGTTTCTGGTTTGAGGTTCAAGGTTCCGGGTTTCTTGAAATTGAAAACTCTTTGATAAGAACTGCAAGCTTAACTTTTTATTTTATAAGCTTGCAGTCAATATAGAGTCTAGTATCTAAAGTCTAAAAGTTAAGCTTGCTCAACAATTACTACTTTCTCCATTACATCACCTTGTTTGATTTGATCAACAATGTCAAGACCTTCATAAACCTTACCAAACACTGTATGATTGCGATCTAAATGCTTCGTGTTTTCGCGGTTGTGGCAAATAAAGAATTGAGAGCCTCCTGTATTTCTACCAGCATGCGCCATTGAGATTACACCCTTATCGTGAAACTGATTAGCACCGGTTAATTCACAATCAATTTTATATCCAGGGCCGCCATTTCCAATTCCATTAGGACATCCACCTTGAATCATAAAATTGGGTATTACGCGATGAAAAATTAGTCCATCATAAAAACCATGTTCTGCCAAGTCGATAAAATTCTTAATGGCCTTTGGCGCATCTTCTTCAAAGAATTTAATTTTCATTACACCTTTCTTCGTGTGTATTTCTGCTATCTTCATACTGCTTGAATGTTTAATTTGGCGCAAGGTAAGTTAGATTTTTAGAATGATAAAGTAACAGAGCTATGATCACCTGTATCAGCGGAAAAAAGGTATTTCCTTCTGAACAAATTGCAGAGGATGCTTTAATTGAAGCATGGGGCAGAAATAGTTATCCAGCTGGTTCAGGACCAGTCGCGGTTTATAAATGCGATGATTGTGGATTTTATCATTTTACCTCTCAAGGAAAAATGAATGGGAGGTTATCAAGTGAAATTAACGCGGGCAGGATTAAACTTCAACAAGAAGTAAATTATTGGGAACGGAAATTGAAAAAGTAAAAAGTAAAATGGTCAATACTGCATTCTTACAAATTCATAAACGCTATATGCTGGTTCACAGCTTGGCCATCCGTTGAATGTTAACAGACTTTAAGGATTAAAAATAAGGAGTTTATTTTATTATCATTAAAGTTAACACTATATTCAAACTCATTAACCCCCCAACCCTATGAAAAAACTATTAGTTGGCGCTTCAATCTTGCTTTCAGTTCTGCTCCTTTCTCTATCATCCTGTTTGAATAAAGACAAGGATGAGGATAGTCTGATTGATCCATCGAATTCGAATGCATTAGCAAAAGCGATGATTATTGAGAATTCTACAAGATCGAATGGAACACCGCCTTCCCCTTCATCAAGTGGAGCG
>DAIQPD010000293.1:0-3845 GCA_036787535.1 Chryseolinea sp. | reverse complement strand
CAACATCATTCTGCTTCCGTGCAACACGCCTACCTTTCCGAGTACCGTAGTGGCTGCTGACTCTCCAGAGTCAATACCTTTTCCTGCCGCCTCTACACCTACCAATGTTACGTGCTCATCTTGTAAAAAATGATAGAACGCTCCTGCTGCATTGCTTCCTCCACCAACACAGGCAAAAACATAATCAGGAAATGGATTACCTATCTCTTCCTGTAACTGCTTTTTAATTTCCTCACTGATCACAGATTGAAATCGTGCTACCATATCCGGGTAGGGATGTGGGCCAACAACTGACCCAATAATATAATGTGTGTCCGTAGGATTGTTGATCCAGTGGCGCATGGCTTCATTCGTTGCATCTTTTAGAGTCATGCTTCCACTCAATGCCGGAACTACCGTAGTGCCCAGAATTCGCATGCGTTCAACGTTTGGCTTTTGCCGTTCCATGTCAATCTTACCCATATAAACAGTACACTCCATACCCATGAGTGCACAAACGGTTGCTGTTGCCACACCGTGTTGACCGGCACCGGTCTCTGCTATAATTTTCTTTTTACCTAATCGCTTTGCTACTAAAATCTGTCCGATAGTATTATTGACTTTGTGCGCTCCGGTATGACAAAGGTCTTCCCGCTTAAGGTAAATGGTAGCACCATACTTCTCCGACATTCGCTTTGCGTGATACAAGGGTGTAGGGCGACCAACATAATTTTTAAGCAAGTCGTGAAACTCTGCTTTAAAATCTTTCTCCTGAATTATCCTGAGATAATTATCACGAAGTTCTTCCACATTTGGATACAGCATTTCAGGAATGTAGGCTCCACCAAATTGTCCGTAGTATCCGCGTTCATCAACTGTGTATTTCATAAGATGAGTATATAGTCTTTAGTAATTAGTCTTTAGCAATAAGTTCAATATGATTAATTAGCTGCTTTAATTTCGAAATATCCTTTACTCCCGGACTTGCCTCCACTCCACTGTTCACATCAAGCGCATGAATATTCATGCCATCCAATTTAGCTACCTCATTCATATTCTCTGGCGACAATCCTCCACTAAGAAAGAAAGGTATATCCTGATCGTACTGTTTTAGCAAATCCCAATTAAAGGTTGAAGCATTGCCTCCATGGTGTTTACCCTTTGTATCAAACAAAAAATAATCGGCAACACTCTTGTATGGTTTGGTAATCTCGAAATCAAAATCATCTCCCACAGAAAATACCTTTATGATTCCAAGCCCGAGTTGGCGAAGTGCTTGACATTGTTCAGGCGTTTCACTTCCATGCAACTGGATGTAATCCAATGGATACGTTTTGGCTTTCTCAATAATAGCTGACGATGTTTCGTTTACAAACACACCAACACGCAGAATGTCTGGTGAAAGTTTAACGGGTAGTATAAAGTCATCTGCCACAAACCGTGGCGACTTCGGATAAAAAATAAAACCAAAGTAATCGGGTTTCAAAGAAGCCACCTCCATGATGTTATTGGCATCCCTCATTCCACATATCTTCAGTTTTACTTTCATATCAAACCTGTTAACTATTAACCATTAACTATTAACTATTAACTATTAACTGCTGCCTCAGCAACTCTGTAAACTCGCGCGCGGCAATCTCCGGCCTGCTGTGTTTCATAAAATTCTCTCCCATCAAAAAACCTTCGTAACCAAACTTCTTCAATTCAAGAATTGCCTCTGGCGATGAGATCCCACTTTCAGAAACCTTCACCACGTCTTTCGGAATAAGGGGTGCAAGTCTTTTTGAATTCTCAATACTTACTTCAAAAGTTTTGAGGTTCCGGTTGTTTACCCCAATCATGTTCGCACCGACTTCCAGATTCTGATTTAGTTCTTCTTCATTATGAACTTCAAGCAATACCTCTAATCCAAAGGAATGCGCCAGTGTTGTAAACTCCTTGGATTGCTTTGGGTCAAGCACAGCAGCAATCAACAAGATCGCATCCGCACCAATCGACTTTGCTTCTATGATTTGATACTCATCAATGGTGAAGTCTTTTCGAATGATGGGACAAAAGTTAAACTTCCTTGCCACCATTAAATCTTCATTGCTTCCCCCGAAAAATTGTTTGTCGGTTAGAACAGAAAGTGCGGATGCACCCGCCTGCATATATCCAATGGACGTACGTTCTACGGATGCATGCGCGTTGATAATTCCCTTGCTTGGCGATTTGCGCTTAAACTCGGCAATGATTCCAGTCTTGTCGTCACGCTGAATGTATTTTGTCATCGACACCGGTTGCGTAGCGAAGTAAATGCTTTGCTCCAGCAACTTCACCGGATACAGACTTTTTCGCTCGGCTACCTCCTTGTGCTTATGTTCAATTATTTGATCGAGTATGTTCATGTAGTCAGTTAAAAGTTAATCGTTAATGGTTAATAGTCTCCAGCTTTGTCATTTTGTTGTTCGTTTTAAATATTCTTTACCAAGGAAGCTAATCGTGCACACACCCCACACCCACTATTAACGATTAACTATTCTCCATTAACTTTTTGAATGCATTCAACGCCTTCCCCGATTTCAAGGATTCACTTGCGCGCTCCATTGCTTTTGGGATACCTTCCTTTTGGTGGCCACAAAAAAGTGCCATGCCTGCGTTCGCTACTATTGCTGCATTCTGTTCTGGTGTTCCTTTGCCATTCAATACATTCATAAAAATGTTGGCTGATTCTTCTACGGCATTTCCACCTTTGATATCGTCATACTTGAGTTGAGGTAAATTAAGATCAGCAGGTTCTGCCATCTTCTCACCACCGTTGAAAAAATATTTAAACGATCCGGTTAGCGATACCTCATCATACCCGTCTATAGAATGAAGGATTACAAAGTCCTTATCGGTATTTTGATAGAGGTATCCATACTGACGCGCAAGCTCCAGGCTGAACACTCCAACAAGTTGCCGTGTAGGAAAAGAAGGATTCACCATTGGGCCAAGCATGTTGAAAAATGTTTTTACGCCAAGCTCTTTTCGGATGGGTGCTACATTCTTCATAGCCGGGTGAAACAAAGGTGCGTGCATAAAACAAATGTTTGCCCGCTCTAAGCTCCGCTTCAATTCGTCAACATTGTTTGTGAACTTATATCCAAAATGCTCCAGCAAATTGGAGGATCCACATGCTGATGATACACCGTAGTTTCCGTGCTTCGCCACAGGTTGTCCAGCACCGGCCACCACAAAGGATGAAAGCGTTGACATGTTAAACGTATTCTTTCCATCGCCCCCTGTTCCGCATACATCCATAACAGGTTGATCGAAACGTGCAGGTATACAAAGTTCTAACATTGCATCGCGAAAGCCTTGCAACTCTTCTACCGTAATGCTGCGCATCATGTATACTGTCATGAAAGCTGTTGTCTGACTCGGATTGAATTTTCCGGTTGCCAGATCCACCAGCACTTGCTTGGCAGTGTCTTTTGTTAATGACCGATGGTCGATTAATTCAGCTAATATCTTTTTCATAGAATCGTTGATGTTGTTAGTTATTCGGAATACATCGTTTTAATTCTTCAACCAGTTGGCAATCATCTTGGGTCCTTCTGGTGTCATGATGGATTCAGGATGAAACTGCACACCCTTCACATCAAACTTCACATGACTCAACGCCATTACGAGTCCTTCATCATTTGTAGCCGTGATTCGTAAATCATCCGTAAAACTTTCAGGACGCACAGCCCATGAATGGTAATGCGTTGCCTGAAAAGTGGGTGTTACGCCCTTGAATAAATAATCCGAAGAATCGGATACGGTTGCAATGGATGTCACTCCGTGCAATACCTTCGGAATGTTATACAGCTCGGCACCATACACTTCACCAATTCCCTGAT
>DAIQPD010000292.1:0-3846 GCA_036787535.1 Chryseolinea sp. | reverse complement strand
TTATTTCTTTTTAAAAAAGAAATAAAGCCATGTCCGGTCTGCCGAAAGGACCATAAACCGGCTTGCGTTTCTTTACGGTTTATGGTCCTTTCGGCAGACCGGACATGGCTTTATTTCTTTTTACAAAAGCAATACTAGAAGGTAAACCAATTGATGTTTACAATGAAGGTAAAATGAGACGCGATTTTACCTATGTTGCTGATATTGTTGAAAGTATTGAGCGGCTCATATCGAAGACAGCAAAGCCGAATCAGGATTGGGACGGTATGAAGCCAGATCCTGCAACCAGCTTTGCACCGTACAGAATTTTTAATATTGGAAATAATCAACCAGTTGAGTTGATGCGCTTCATTGAAGTGATAGAAGAAAAACTGGGACGTAAGGCAATCAAAAATTTAATGCCCCTTCAGGATGGAGATGTACCTGCTACCTATGCAGATGTAGATGACTTAATGCGAGAGGTAGATTTTAAACCCTCTACACCAATTGAAGAAGGTATAGGAAATTTCATTGATTGGTATGTTAAATACTACAACGTAAAATTATAATCGAACATGGATAAAATTGGAATCATTGGCTTGGGATATGTGGGCTTGCCACTTGCGGTCGAGTTTGGTAAAGTAATGGACGTTGTGGGCTTCGACATTAACAAAGAGAGGATTGAAGAGTTGAAGCGTGGTAGTGATCGTACAAAAGAAGTAACAGCTGAAGAATTAAAAGCATCGGCCAAACTGACTTTCTCTTCTGATGTATCAGATCTAAAAACTGTAAACTATTTTATTGTTACCGTCCCTACACCGGTTGACGATTCTAAGAAACCCGATCTTCGTCCGTTAGAGAGTGCCAGCAAAACGGTAGGTAGTGTTTTAAAGAAGGGCGATATTGTTATTTATGAATCGACTGTTTATCCGGGATGCACAGAAGAAATTTGTGTGCCTGTATTAGAGAAGGTAAGTGGTTTAAAATTTAATGTTGATTTTTTCTGTGGCTATTCACCAGAGCGAATTAATCCAGGCGATAAACTTCATCGTGTTACTACAATAAAAAAAGTAACGAGTGGAAGCACACCCGAGATTGCAGAGAAAGTAGATCAGCTTTACTTACGCATTATAATAGCAGGCACGCATAAAGCATCTTCATTAAAAGTTGCTGAAGCGGCCAAAGTAATAGAGAACTCTCAACGCGATGTTAACATTGCATTTGTAAATGAACTGGCGTTGATCTTTGAACGCATGGGCATCGATACGCACGAGGTGTTAGCAGCAGCCGGAACAAAGTGGAACTTCCTTCCTTTTAAGCCCGGACTTGTTGGTGGACATTGCATTGGTGTCGATCCGTATTACCTGACACATAAAGCCGAAAGCCTTGGTTATCATTCAGAAGTTATTCTTTCCGGAAGAAGAATTAACGATAACATGGGTGAGCACATTGCGACCCGCGTAATCAAGTTGATGGCGCAAAATGACTTACCTATTAACAAGGGAGATGTGTTAGTGCTTGGCATTACGTTTAAAGAAAACTGTCCTGATATTCGTAACAGCAAGGTAATTGATGTAATCCGCGAACTGCAAAGCTTCGGTACAAACGTTGATGTTTATGATCCGGAAGCCGATAGTGAAGAAGTAAAACATGAATATGGATTATCATTAGTTCAATCCTTAACTAAAAAATACCACGCCATTGTTCTGGCCGTTAATCACGATCAATTTCTGGAATTGAATTGGGATACCATCCGCCAGGATAAAACGGTTGTCTTTGATGTGAAAGGCTCACTAGACAAATCAATAATTACCGCACGCTTATAAATTTGAAATGACTCCCTCAAAAAAAATTCTTGTTACAGGCGGTGCCGGATATATTGGTTCACACACTGTTGTTGAATTGATACAAGCCGGGTATGATCCAATTATCATTGATGATTTTTCCAGAAGTGATAAAACACTTGTAGAAGGCATCGAAAAAATCACAAATCAAAAACCCAATGTTCAGGAGGGTGATTGTAACGACAAAGCTTTTTTAGAGAAGGTATTTAAAACACAAGGACCGTTTTCTGCCGTCATGCATTTCGCGGCTTACAAATCAGTTGGTGAATCAGTAAGTGAGCCCCTTCTTTATTATAAGAATAATATTGGATCGCTAGTCATCCTTCTTGAAGTGATGAAAAAGTTTCAGGTACGGGATTTAATTTTTTCATCATCGTGCACCGTTTATGGGCAACCTGATCATATTCCCGTAGATGAAGGTGCTCCGTTCAAACGCGCAGAGTCTCCGTATGGTGCTACCAAACAATTTTGCGAACGAATTTTGGAAGATGTGTATCGAACAGGGTTTCGTGTGGTATCACTCCGGTATTTTAATCCGATAGGTGCGCATCCAAGTGCTTTAATGGGAGAACTTCCAATTGGTACTCCCAATAATCTGGTTCCTTACATTACTCAAACCGCTGCGGGCAAGCGTGCAAAACTTACCGTGTTTGGAAATGACTATAGTACTCCTGATGGTTCGTGCCTCCGCGACTTTATCCATGTTGTTGATTTGGCTGATGCACATGTTAAGGCCATGCAATACCTTACTAAATTATCGGATGAGAATACCTTGCGGGTATTTAATCTTGGAGCAGGAATAGGGGTATCCGTTCTTGAATTAATAGATCAGTTTAAACGTGTTACAGGTGTAGATCTTCCATTTACGATTGGGCCACGAAGAACGGGCGATATCGAAAAAGTATATGCCGACACAACAAAGGTAAATGCTGAGCTGGGTTGGAAAACAAAATTTACAACGGAAGAAGGTCTTCTGCATGCCTGGGAGTGGGAAAAGAAACTGCGTTAATGTTGAATGGTCAATTATCGATGATCAATTCCATTCTTATCAAGTACCTTTTAATATAATGGAGATGGAGAAAATAAAAATGGTTGATCTTCAAAAGCAATACCTGCGTATTAAGGCAGATGTAGATGCTGCTATTGAACGTGTGCTTACCTCCACAGCATTTATTCAAGGACCTGAAGTAAGTGAATTTGCCAGCGCTTTAGCAGCGTATACAAACTCAGCTTTTATTATTCCATGCGGCAATGGAACAGACGCATTGCAGATTGCAATGATGGCACTCGATTTTAAACCGGGCGATGAAATTATTTTACCGGTACATACCTATGTAGCCACAGCTGAAGTGATTGCACTCCTCGGTCTCAAGCCAGTCTTTATTGATGTAGAAAAAAAAACATTTAACATTGATGTAAATCAGATTGAAGCCAAGATTACATCAAAGACTGTTGGGATAGTACCTGTTCATTTATATGGACAGTGTGCAGATATGGAGCCTATTCTGGCCATCGCTAAGAAACATAACCTCCATGTAATTGAAGATGTTGCTCAAGCGCTGGGTTCTGTTTATACTTTTCAGGATGGAACAAAAAAGAGTGCGGGCACGATGGGTACGATTAGTACAACTTCTTTCTTTCCATCCAAAAATTTAGGATGCTTTGGCGATGGTGGCGCAATTTTCACGCAAGACAAAGCGCTTGCTGAGAAAATTAAAATGATTTCCAACCATGGGCAGAAAGTAAAATATCATCACGATAGTATTGGTGTGAACAGTCGTTTAGACACCTTGCAAGCATCCATACTTATAGCAAAACTTAAGTATTTGCCTGAGTATGAAAGAAGCCGAAATGAAGTTGCTAATTATTACGACAAGGCTTTAGCCGGAATTCCACAACTTCGAACTCCTGTTCGCTCAAATAATTCAACGCATGTTTTTCATCAATACACTATTTGTGTAGAAGAGAAGCGAGATGAATTGAAAACATTTCTTGAGCAGAAAGAAATCCCAACAATGATTTA
>DAIQPD010000074.1:0-18889 GCA_036787535.1 Chryseolinea sp. | reverse complement strand
GAAATCGTAAAAACAAGGGGTTCATCGCCAACATTATTAAAATTAAAACCATTGAGTTCTGATGACGGTACCGAATAGGGCCACTCGGGTATTGCAAAGAATACAGAATCAAAGTCAATTAATGTGTTCGTGGAATCAGTCCATAGTTCAAGCTTCGCAATTGGGCCTGTTTGAGCATGTACACGATTAATAAAGAGAAAACTTGTGAGCACGATAACGCCCACTACGAGGGTAGAGATTTTTTTCATTCCAGCTAAAGATTAAAGTAGAGACAAACTATAACAATTCAATAAAGGTATAGTATTCGACAAACACTCCCCAATTTCCAGAAACGAAATAAAACAAATCTTTACAACACGCTGGGGTTAGATTGATCTCAAGTTGTTAATTCCAGAGAAGAAATTGCGGTGTTACTGATCCCTCAGACTCTTCGCAGGATTTGCTAAAGCTGCGCGAACCGATTGTGTTGCTATTGTTAATAAAGTTGCCAGTAAAACCAGTATGCCCGGTAAAATAATCATCCACCAACTAATTTCTATTTTGTAAGCAAAACCCTCCAGCCATTGATAGGTAAGGTAATATGCCAACGGAAAAGCGAAAGCACATCCAATTAAAATTAGTTTGACATAATGCGTTGAAAGCATCACCAGAATATTCCAAACAGATGCACCCAAAACTTTTCGCACACCAATTTCTTTTGTTCGTTTCACCATGGCAAGCGAAGCCATTCCAAATAACCCAAGACTTGAAACAACAATGGATATGACACTAAACAAATTCAATAGCTTTCCGAATAATTCATCGGCACGATATTGCTCTTCAAAAAAACGATCCATGAAATAATAAATAAACTGATCATTGGGATAATGCTTTTTCCATATCGATTGTAGTGCCTCAAGGTAATCGCCTTCGCGGGATTGAACATTAAATGAATAATAACCATACTCATGTGGATGGTGATGATAAAAAATTACAGGATCAACAGACTTGCGAACAGACTCCTGATGATAATCTTTCCACACACCAACGATGATAACCTTTCCATTTTCATTTGTAATAATGGATGTGTTGACAGCTTCTTCCGGTTTTGCAAATCCCAATGCTGTTGCGGCCGTTTCGTTAACGATACAGGTTTTACCAAATTCTTTTTCATTAAAATTTCGTCCCTTCAATAAAGTCATACCAAAAGTTTCCTGGTATCCTTCATCAATCCACATATTCCAAAAGGATTGCTTCTTTATATTTTCAGAACCTACGGCATGAACTCCTTCATCATGAAAACGAATTTCTTCTCCGGGAACATTCATCGAAGCTGTACCAGATTTGAACGCATGATGTTGCAACACCTCGGAACGAAATGTTTTGAATCTTGTCTGACGTAAAGAATCAGAATTAGTAGACGCTGGTGCTCGCAAGGTTATGGTTTGTTGTGCATTGAAACCAGAATCAAATTCATGCATGAAGTTGATTTGTCTGCCGGCAATAAAAGTAATGCCCACAATGGCAATGGCTAAGAACAATTGAAACACCATCAATCCTTGATGAAGAATATTCGCTTTACCTCTGCCACTTCCCAATTTGTTTTTCAGAATGAGTGCCGGTTTATATTTCGAAATAAAATGTGCAGGATAAAATGCAATAAGCGCAGTACCTAAAACAAATCCGAAAAAATACAAAAACCAGGTGGCAATGTTCGGAGTAAGGAAAGTAACATTCGTGAAAAACACATTTGCTAATGGTTGTGTGAAAAGTAGGTAAAGACCACAGCCAATAAAAAATGTAATCACCGACAAGATCAATGCTTCCAACAAAAATTGTCCGCTAATTGCAAAACGTGTTGCTCCAAATACTTTTCGAACACCAATTTCATCAGCTCGTTCAAGTGAACGTGCAAGTGATAGATTGATGTAGTTAATCCACGCTGCTACCAAAATAAAGATCGCAAGCGACAAGAGTGAATAGAGTAAAACTTTATTTGTGCCCGGTTTTACTTCACCCGATAAATCAGGAGAGGTATGCATAGCAACATAAGGTCGTAGCTCTTGCTTCGCAGTATGGCCTCGCTTTTCAAGGTTGGTGATATGCTTATTCGCCATATCGGTTAATGCCTTATTCACCGCTTCAATATCGCTTACATTTTCACGCAACCTTACAAACGTAAAATTCGATGGTGCTGAATCAAAGCTACCTTCCTTGGAACTCCAACCATTAAAAGGAATAGTTGACCACGAAAGCAGGAAATCAAAATCAATAGAAGAATTTGAAGGTATATCCTCAAACACTCCGGTAACCGTAAAGGCAAGGCGTTCATTGAAGTAAAGTATTTTTCCCATCGGATCTTCCTTACCAAAATAAACTTCGGCCTGCGACTTTGATACCATTACAGTATGCGGTGCAATGAGTGCTTTTTCAGACGACCCACTGATAATGTTGACCGGAAAAACTTTAAAGAAAGAACTATCCACAAATAACATATCCTGATCGACAATGCGAATGTCTTCCGTAAACACATACGCTTTTTCATTATACACCCGCGTTACAGCTTCAATCTGCGGAACGTATTCATGAATGATCAAGGCAGTACGATCGTGTGTTCTCGCGGTTTGAAGAATGGGCTGACCTTGCTGGTACTCATAATAGTTAATGCGATAAATCTTTTCTCCATTCTTGTAGAATGAATCATAACTAAATTGATAGCGAACATAACCAATCAGGGCCAAGAAAATGGCAATGCTAATGGATAGTCCAACAGCATTTATTGAGCTGAATAATTTATTGCGTGTAAGATTTCGGATGGCAGTTACCCAGTAGTGCTTTAGCATTGGTGTTACAAAATAAAAGTGCTGGATGAAATATAGATCATTCTTTTCTAATCGAAACAATAAAGCTAAAAGATTTCATCTGGTATACAGCAGCGTTTACCTTTGGATAAGGGTAAGGTTTTACATTATCTTTAAACATATGAAAATTCAACTTATTTCATTTTTTCTTTGCATTTCACTCTGCTCATTGAAAGCGCAGCATAAAATAATTGTTCCGCAAATCGGAATAGTTGAAAATATGGAGAACGACAGTCTTCTTCATGCCTTTGGATATACGTATTTGGTAGAGTCAACCCAAAAAATACTTTCGCCCCGAAATGTTTCAGACCAACAGTTTCAGATTCATCTGCAAAAAATTAAACAACTTCAAGTACCACTTTTTGCCTGCAACATTTTTCTGCCGGGAGATTTAAAAGTAGTAGGGCCTGTGGTTGACGAGCAAGCTATTCTTCGCTACACGGAAGTCGTTTTACAACGTGCTCAAATCGCTGGACTTAAAATGATTATTTGGGGAAGTGGTGGGTCGCGCGGAATACCAGAAGGATTTGACCGTGCGAAAGCGAAGGAACAGTTTATATACATGGCCAAGAAGATTGCCATGGTCGGAGAAAAGTATAATATTATACTTGCCCTGGAAAATCTGAATAGAACCGAGTGTAATTTTATAAACACATTAAAAGAAGCGCTTGAAATTGTAAGTGCGGTGGATCACGATCATCTTCGGTTGTGCGCAGATATTTACCACATGTTGAAAGAAGACGAAGAGCCTGAAATTATCGCATCTGCTAAAAAATACATTGTGTATTGTGAAGTTGCTGAAAAGGAAGGCCGAACACCACCAGGCGTTCATCAGGAAAATTTTAAACCATACCTATCCGCTTTACAGAAAATTGGTTATAACGGAAACATCAGCATAGAATGTTGGTGGAAGAATGTTCGTGAACAAGGTAATCTCGCCTATCAAAATATTCATAATCAAATTGACGAGGTCTACAAAAATTAAATGCGTGAGTTAACCCATTTCGAAAGAGAATTGATACTATACCAAACTAATTACATACCGGGCGGCATGGTCTTCTTATAAAACTTTTTCATAACACGGGGTGTATTAAAGCGATATCCAAACTCCAGACCTGTGTATGCATTCGCAATATTTGCTTTTATGCCATGAAGAGCTGCATCTCTTCTATCGGTTTCATATCTTAAACCTGCATAAAAACGCTTGGAGTGATAACCAAGACTAACGTAACCGTCCAATGAAAAAACAACGCTCTCTCTTCGATCAGAAACTTCATCCATGGTGCTGATGTATCTGTAAAAATAAAAATCGAATGAAGTGAAAAATGCCATCGACAAACAAATATTTTTATAGAGAATCAAGTTGCCACCAAGACCTGGTGCAAGCTTTATTGAAAATGCTTGAATTTCCTTATTATCTCCGAATTTTTCATAATACGGTCTCTTACCTTGTTCGATCAGAGATGAATCTCCACTCAGTGATTTATAATACAAACCGCCTTTCAATAATATACCCCCACGACTTTTTACCTGTCGCTGAGAAAAACTTAATGGAGCCAGGTACGAATATCTTTTCCAATCGAAATTATAAACACTTTCAAACTGGTATTCTCTGTTAACAATGTCGGGGCGCTTAACAAGTGGCTGCCCCCCTACTCCATTGATGTCAGTAAATCCTCTTAGTCGCAAATATTTAAACTGAAATGAATACGCAGGATTATTATACTTTATAGTAAGTGTACGATATGCACTAGGTGCATAGTCATTGTGTTTTTGTAAACCTTGTTTAAGTAAAAGCGCAAACCCCACACTGACAAAACGATAATTAGCAGAAAAGCCAATAATGTCAGCCACGCTTGTTCTAAATTTAACATCAGTATTAATAACAGTTGCCAAAGAATTTGTTGTACTGATGGTAGAGGATAATGCTGGCGATAATACATGTAAACCCACCGTAAGATAATTTGGGTATACTTTAATGTAGGTTGTATCCAGTGGAATACGTTTTATTTTAAGGTTCGGGAAATATTTTTTATAAAATTTATCCGGATGAAGAAATACCTTGAGATTTTCCTGACCATAAAGTGGAGTACAGAAACCTGTTATGCACAAAAACGAAAAGATACAATTTCTAATACATGCCACTTTGAACCAAAATAAAACGCTGATCAATTTCAATCGTTCTAAAATTTAAGCCTCATCCTTGGTTGTGCGAACAAGACTTACTCCCGATATAAAAAATACAAGACCGAGAACACCAAAGGTGATTAATATTTTAACATTGGTTGTACCTGAAGCCGTACTTACAAACATGATGGCAGCATACAACAAGGATCCAATTCCGAGAACAGTAAGCACTGCACCGAAGATTCTTTTAATGTTCATAAAAAATTAATGTTTAAATGGATAAGGACGTGTTAAGTTAAACATGTAAAACCTGTGCCATTTTTGGTTAGAAAGTGAATGCTGATCATTCTTCCCAAAGGCACTCTTCCGCTCACGAGGATTTCAACATGTGTAATCATTTCCCTACAATGAGGTTATATCTCTACAAGAGATTGTCAAATCCTTAAAAATATGAGCCTGAAGAAATAATTTTTAAAAAGGAAGAGTTAACTTTCCCACAAACCGAAATTTCCAAATTCCCATTTATTAACCCTCTTTATGAAAAATCTTCTCACTACCTTTTTCGGAATCGTATGGCTCGGAACTACCTTGACCTTCGCCCAAATCAATGACTCACCGTCTGGAGCTTATCAATGGAAAAAAGGCAAAACCGAATTTCAGGACGGTTATGTTGTGTTGAAATCAGGGAAAAAAATGGAGGGCAAGATTTCTTTGAAAGGAAGTGCGGAAAACATCACCGAAATAGCATACGAAGGTGGCGGTAAGTCTCTTGACTTTCCGGTTGGTTCGCTTAAATCGTTTGGACTTAGCAACATTAATCCGAATGCCAGCACCAATGTATCGGGAGCACCCATCAATGAAAGTGCTGAAAGCATGTATCAATGGAGATCAATGGGTATTGTGATGGGCAAAGAAATTCATTCCACTACTCCGCGCCCTGGCTATGTTGTATTGAAAAACGGAACACGATATGAAGGAGAATTAAAACTGAGAAAGAAAGCAGGAGTACTGGAGGACTTCGAAATTAAAACGGCCACCGGAAAAGAAAAGGCAGATATTGCCGATGTTGCGCGATATGGTTACACCATTAGTGAAGAAGAAGTGAAACAGATTAATCTCGCGAAGGAAGTTAAGAAATCGTTTTTTGGTTCGATTCAATCAGTTCAGGGAAATTTAAGTGGAGAAATTACGTTACAACGAATCCAGGGCAAACCTTACTTTGAACGAATTATCTTTAAAGACAATGGAGGACAACTTGCCGATCACACAACGAAAACAATTACGGGGTTCATTATAAATAACAAAGGGACAGAAGAAAAGTACATTGCGGTTGAGAATGTCTTTGTTGAAGAACGATTCAATGGCAAAACATTTCGCGTTTACCTGAACCCCGAACCTACCTCGATCAACAAATTTGCAACCGGCTTGGTGAAGAATGCCATTGGAATTGGAACATCGGCAACAGCTTCTGCCATTGCAGCAAACGATCAGAAAAAAAATAATTACACTTCTAATCTGGACAGCGTTATTCGGGTTTCTTCGACCGAAGATTTAATAGCACTGCGCGATGAAATTTCTAAACTCGCAGGTTATGAAAATGTAAATCAAGCTTTAGAGAAATCAGATAATGAAAGTTTGAAGGCAAATCTTTCTGCACTTGAGCTGGCCATACAAGGGCGCGAAGCTGCCAACACACCGGGAGGTATACTAAATAAGGAGTGGATTATTTTGAACAAAATATCAAACGAAAAAACGATTGTTTATAAAGCTGAATACAAAGATCAGATTGAAGTGCTGTTGATGGGCTGCGATAAATATCTTGAGCTCAGCAAAGGACCGCAAAGTGACTTCCGCAAGTGGGACAACCTTGAACAAACTATACAATTTCTGGACGGTTGCTATTAAGCAAACGCTCTCAATTCTCGCGCGGAAGTTACTTCCGTGCGCCTTTTGAATCTCAATAAGATCAATAAACTCCAAATGGAAGTTACTTCCATAAAACAATCTCAATCCATAAACTCTATTTCCAACAACCCCTTCACTCCAGTATAATCTCTCGCACTGCTATAAAGATAATCTTCCGGCTTATCGACAATACCTTCTTTCACAGGATTATCATGAACATATTCCAGCTTCTGATCTATTATTTCATTGGTTGACATTTCAACAGGATGATACTCATTCTGCTAGAATTTAAATTTCTGATGTTTCTTGCTGTTCTCGGCTGCTGCACTGAATATTCTTAGCATCCAATGCTTACGACTTTCCGTTGGATTGTTTTGAATGCCACGAGCAATATGCACAGATGTAAACTTCTTAAAATCGCGAATGATCTCTTCAATTTTATCCTTTCCGCTACGGCCGACAATAAGATGAATATGGTTGGTCATTTAACTCCAGGCATACAGTACAAGACCTTTCTTTTGCTGACAGAACCGGAGCGAATCAAGAACAATGTCTTTGTATTGTTTGGTGGGTAAAACATCTACCCATTCTTCTACGGCAAAAGTTATAAAGTAAGGGCGGTCTTGATCGCGGACTTTGTATTTTTCACTCATAACGGTAAGAATTATAATTTGAAGATACGGTTATGGAACTAAGTTCCATTCGTAGTTTTATTATCTTTCAAAATTTTATTGGCGCACGAAAGTAACTTTCGCGCGAGAACGGTTTTTAAGTATGCCAAGGCAAGAATCACTTATTTAGTTTTTCCTAAAATTTGCAACGAATCGAAAAAATCCAGAATATCATCATCTTGAATATCCACATATCTATTTCTTGACAATTCATTCTTTAGGTAGAAAACATTGTAAACTGAAAAAGCATCTGACTTTGTTTCCATGTAATGCTCCTGTTGGTCTAAGAGCAATTTAACAGCTTGTCTATCTATACGCTCTGATGTAATTCTCTTTAAGTTACTCCACACCAAATTTGTTGTTTCATCATACTGATTTTCAACAATCAGTTTTGAATGATCTTCACCACCCGAGAAATTAATCTCAAGGGCTTCCATCGATTTGTCAATTCTTCTTCCAAAGAAACCAAAAAGGAATGTTAATGATGAATAGCAGAAGACCGGCCAGAATAAATCACTTCTTTTATTAATTTGGTAAACCTTTGAATTACCATAATGATGAAAAATTAAAACGTTTATTGATGTTTTAAATACCCTGTATTTGCTATTGTTTTTCATCTAAAAAAACTCTTTACTTTTTCAAGATATACATTTTTTGTCTGCTCTTGTGTCAAAGTTAGAAGCGGACTAAACCCTTTAATATTTAGGGTTGGAAGCCTTACCAATAAAAAGAAGTGTATTTGTTTTGACATGGCGAATGGCATAAATAAAAGGACGATCAACTATGAATCGGCCAGGTGCGCTTCTAGCAACAACGACTACTCCAGTTGCGGCTGCAGCTTCAGTACCTTCTTCATTTACTTCAATGAACGACTGATGTATAACTTTACTCAGCGTCATTTTTCCTCTTGGAGAGTTTCCGATCCCTTCAAATTGGGCACTTCCATTAAATGCATTTGTCATACCCATATCTTTTAAAACTTTACTTAACTCAATCCTAAAGGAATTTCTAAATTTTGGAAAACGTACCTCATCAAACTCGCGTGGACGCATATTCAAAATCCAGGAACTATAATTTTCATTTGTAAGTCTGTCTTCCAAAATGTCCATTGTGGTTCGCGGTAGAAGTAGAAGAAATGAAAAATCATCACCTTCATAAGGTAATTCAATCACCCTTACAATATCATCCTCATAATGATTGAACGAACCCTTATTGAACATATACGAAACGTCAATTTTCTCATCCTTGTCTGTTGCAAATTTTCCGGCCGTAGTCAAGCTGGGATCAAATTTCTTCTTCCAATTTGATTTAAAATAAACTGCATTGGTTAAAATTAGAATAACATCACTGCCAATACTACTGGGATCAATAAGCTCGTTTATTTTATTGTTAGTATTGGATGAGACCCAATTGTTGATTGTTTTGCTTGATTCATTTGGATCATCAAAGTTCAACGTCTCTAAAGCGGCCGAATAATACTGCTGATTTATTGATACAAAATCAGGATTCAGATTTACTCGGCCATCCCCTACCCATAATTTATTGGCAATAGAAACAGATGAGCTTTTGAAGGGCTGACTAAGTATTTTTGAAATATCACTAAATCCTGCATTTAGTTTCAAGTCTTCGGGATAGTAAAATACCTTTTTCATTTGATCCTTCGTTTCGCCAAGCGCACCCACATACGTCATAGCAATCGCGGAGGATATGCTTATTGGAGACAGTAAATGATCGGATGTTGAAGAAATACCATAGCAGAGGTCCAACCCAAATGAATTGTTTGCCTCAACGACTGGCTTATAATCTTGTGCCTTTAGTATGAAAGGACTAATAAATAATAGGATGATGTATTTCATTGAAATAAATTTGTTAACGATTCTAATGTGATAACGACTCTAAGATTTTCAAACCTGAAAAGCTAAATGTAGTAATAAGATACATTAGTTCCAGCACTCCAAGTGGAAGTCAGGAATTAGATAAATTTCTATTGAAATCAAATCCACCAATTTTCCTTAATTTGCTTAACTCTATAAAACTAAGTTATGGATCAGAAAATATTTGAGTCGCCTTCCGCTGTTGTGTATTACGTTACTGATAAAACCTTGGGCAAAATTGTTTGGAGAGGCTCACTTACTCCTGAAGAATATAAGAAACCCTTTCTGGCGCTGATTGATTTGTCAAAGAAAGGTACTTTGGTTACCCGGTTTATGTCAGACATACGGAATCAGGGCGTTGTATCTCCGGAGAGTCGTAAGTGGTTTGAGAAAGAGATGGTGCCAGCGGCTATGGAAAATGGCCTTAAACGTGCCGCGGTTATTTCCGGAAGCAATGCATTTAAAATGTATTACATCAATATTATTCTCAGTTCGGTTAATAAGTTTAATCTTCCCTTTAAGATATTTCATGACGAAGAGAAGGCGATTGATTTCCTTATGAGGGAGAGTTAATGGTTGATGGTGAGACATCAATTATAAAGCATGCCCGGCTTTTAAGCCTATATCTATCCCTCTAATGTGAGGCGATTTCAAATACCATCGAAACAAAAAAACTCCTACCCACCCCATCTACACCTGAACCATGAACACGGTAAGCCTTGTCAAAAATATTTTGAACACCTGTATTGATTCGAAATTTTTTGTAATTGTATTGTAACCTTGTGTTTAATATTGCCCACTCTGGAGTTCCGCCTTGTTTAATTCTGCTATCGGCTTTATCACCACTAGATAACCTGTCTTGCTTTCCGGCAGCCAAAAATTCGATGCGCCATGTAAAAGCATTTTTTAATTTTACATCTGCACCTACTCTTCCAAACAAAGGGGGTATGCGACTAAGCGGCTCGTTTCTTGTGAGGTTATCTCCGATGGTGTAGGTTATATTTCCAAAAGTAGCAAGCCATGAGGTGGGTTGATACATTACTTCTGCTTCTACTCCTTTTATCCGAGCTTTATTCACATTTTCTTTTTTGTAAACTTTAAATCCATCCAGACTGTCCTCGCCATTGTAGGTAGAGGCGACATTCGTGATGAGATCAGTGAGGTTATTCTGATACACAAAAACTTCTGCCTTCAGCTTACGAAATTGTGTTCGGAAACCCGCTTGATACTGAAATGATTTTTCCGGGGCAAGATTGTAATTCGGAACTTCGTACCGGTAATCCGCCACGCCTAAGCTGGCTACATCGTTTACATTGGGTGCACGAAATCCGGTATTAGCAGAAGCTAGTAGTTGGACATTCGTATTCGCTTTAAACACAACACCTACATTACCGACCAACGCTTCTGGAGTTACACGTGTTGGTCCGAAAACCGGATCAACAACGTTCAGTTGAACAACGTTATAACGTCCACCCATTGAAATGTTAAATCGATTGAGGTCAAAGGCATGAAGAGAAAATAAAGCAAGATTGGAATAGGTAGTACCATCCGGATAAAGGCCGCGCGCATCAACGCTTTCGTTTGTCATCTGGTTTTCATCCGTAGCTGAACTTTCAATCTGATCATTGTAAAACTCGATACCCGAAGAAGCTTTCCATCGTGAAGAGAAATTGGAAATAATCTCAACTGCTCCATGATAGGTATAGACATTGTCGCGCTCATAGCGAAGGACAGGACTATTCGTACGTTGCTTCTCACGTTCTTCCAATGAATTCAGATATGCCAATGTATATCGAACATGCGAAAAAACTTTTGATTTGTGAAAAGACTCCAATCGAATATATCCCAAATCACGTTGCTGTGGATTGAAATGGTAACGGCTATAACTGCCCGAAGCAATTTGATGATACAATGGAACATCTTGCTGCGTCACATGCTGCCAGGTTGCCGTGAGCAACAGGTTACCAAGTTTTGCTTTTGTTTTTATATCCCAATTGTATTCATCAAAACCCGTATGCTCAAGCGTACCCAAATCTCCACCGGCATGAATATCTCCTAATTTTTTATAACCAATACCTCCAAGAACCGCAATATTTTTAGAACCGAGTTCCATTTCTGCACGACCTGAATATTCCATATCGTGGTTCATGTATTGTGCATACAGTCGACCGGTAGCTGTCAACATTTTCTGATCACCAAACTCGGGCTCACGAAAAAACATTTGTGCTACACCACCAATCGCATCGGTTCCATATTGCACAGAACCTTGCCCGCGAAGAACTTCTATTCGCTGAAGCGTTAACGGATCGAGTGTGTTTAAATATTGATTCGGACCAGACCGAAATGTGGAATTGTTAAACCGAATTCCATCGGTTAATAAAAGAGTATGGTATCCCGTAAGGCCACGAATAAAAGGAGAACCACCACCATGATTCGTTTTTTGCATCCACACACCCGCCATGGATGACATTGCATCGGGTGTACTCATTGGTGATTGTCTGATCAATTGATCGCGATCAAGCAAAACGACAGCATCCGATGATGCGCTGGCTTTCATCTCCATGCGCTGGGCAGTAACCATCACCACTTCGCTTAGTAAAATGGTGGTATCTCTTTTTAAAGAGTCAAGTAACGAAGCATGCGCAGGTAGCACAAGCACACATGCAAAGAGTACAACAACAAGTAGTCGATTCAACATTTCCTTTGTCGTTAATCCTTATTGCTACCTAGTGATTTACTTCTTTGCGTTTATCCTTCTCACGCGCTTTTTTAATCTCATCCGGATCATCCAGTTTTGGTGAAAGTTTCATTCCTTCCCAATCGAATTTTTCATCAAAAGGATCTAATGCTATTTGCGGATTGAATATTCTCTCGTCAACCGGTAGAGCAGTGTAGGGCGTAAAGTCAGGTGTCTCCGTGAAGCAATCCTTCATATCGGTAACTCCAAAATCATATTGATTCAAATATGGAATACCGAGCACGTTCCAGAACGTTTTAAAAATTGAACCAAAACTGTAATGTTGATGACTGTTAAAATTCTTTTTCGCGTAGGGTGAAATGATCATCAACAAACTACGGTGCGCATCGATGTGATCATTGCCTCCTTGTGCATCATCTTCCGTTACCACAATCATCATGTTTTTCCATTGTGGTAAATGACTGAGATATTCTACCACCCTTCCAAGTGCCAGGTCATTATCGGCCATGTAACTTTCGTTGAACGGGAAACCTGCTTTCGGTCGTTCTCCTGCACCATGATCATTCAACAATTGAAGTGTGAGCACAGGAGGTAAATCTTTTTTCTGATCAATAAATTTTTCATTAATCTCCTTAATGAAAATATCGGTACGAAACTGATCAGGTATTGCCATGTTAAATGTTGGGAACAACCGCGAAGTTCGATCATAAAGCGGTCCCGGCATTGGATAATTTACCAGGTATCGAACACCACCATATTTAAAGGTTGAATCAGAAAAACTGCCCGCATCGAACTCGACACCAAATCCGAAATTATAAAACTCAATTCCGTTGCGCTCCAAATGTTCCCACATCGATCCTGCCTCGTTGTAACTCTCCGGAAAAATGGCACCCGCAGCACCCGTCATTCCAAACTTGCCAGGCGCTGTTGACTCTTCCTTCATGCTGCGCTTTCCTCCGTACGCAGCAGGTGCATGTGTTTCCATCCATTGATTGGGATAGGTATTGGTTAGCCAAACATGACCATCCGCAGATACATCTGAATCAACATAGAAATTATCACTGATAGAAAACAGTTCCGCCAACGCCAGGTGATTCGGCATTACTGTTGCGTTCTTCACTTCCATAGTTTTCTTTCGATTCGTAAACGAAACGTTGGCAGCATAATGAGCAAGTGATGAATCTCCTTTCCCGGAAGTCAACTGGCCAAACACTTCGTCATACGTTCTATTTTCTTTTGAGATAAACACGATGTATTTAATAGGCGATTCCTTCTCTTTAGCAAAAACAGGAATTGGATTTTTATCGGAAGACGCTGTCACTTCCTGAAACGAAAAATTATTCGCTACTACTTTGTTTGTAAGTTCTTTTAATTCAGCATCGGTTGGAATATCCATTATCGAAACGGTTCCCAGCATTAAAGCACCAATGTAGTCAGCGGATGGGTGATCAAACGCAGGCTTAAAATCTTTGCCCCCATTCGGGCCACTGCCAAAACCTTTTGCATTGGCAACAATCAATTGTTTACCATCGGGGGTGACTTTCAATTTAGATGGAAACCATCCTGTTGGAATGTGCCCCAATACTTTTTGTGATTCAACATCGATAACGGCCACCGCATTAATGCCGGCTTCAGCAACATATAATCTTTTTTTATCGGGCGAAAGCGTAAGTCCAAAAGGAATTACACCTCTTAAATTTCCAAGACGCTCATCCAATTTTAATTCAATGCTGCTCACAACCGTATCTTGCTGTGTATCAATCACTGAAATATTATCATTGTTACCATTGCTTACATATACAAAATTATCAGTGGCCACCATGGAGTTTGGACTTGAACCACCTACTGCTGAAATACCCTCTACCTCCTGCCCTACCAACACGCCCGTTTTCACTTTCGAAGTAACCATTGGTTTGTCTTTGGTTACATCAATACCCCAAACAGAAAATGATTCTGGCGCATTCGGATCACCTAATCCTTCGAACTCAAGGGTATCATTTTTAACACCTTCCTTCATTTCTTTCGAACCATACGCTGATGTAGGAAACTTTTGCGCAGTCTCTTTTATTCTTTTCTTATCTAACGATTTTATGTAGCTGTATTCAAACATACCTACGTTTGCAACATACACGGTTTGTTCATCGGGTGACAACGCAATGCCAAAAGGGTAACGACCTGTTTCTACATTATGAATTACTTTATTTGTTTTAGTGTCGATCACCATCATTCTAAAACCAATCTGATCAATAGCATACAAACGACTTCCATCTTTATTTAGCACGAGATCACCAATGTAAGCATCACTGTAATCTGTTCCGTCAAACGATTTATCACACAAAATTTCTCCCAGCTTTTTACTGGTAGCAAGATCAAAAACATAAATACGGTTCTGTTGACCACCGGCTACATATACCTTTTTATTATCGGGCGAAATGGCAAGTCCCATGAAGACCGCCTCCAGCAATCCTTTCTCTGGATTTAAGGTCTCAGGAATTTGCTTCACTACAGAGTTAGTAGAATTGTAATCCGTAATTATAGAAATAGAGAACGGACCTACACCCGAGTTGGCTGTGATAATGGTTTTTCCATCCGGACTGATGGTTAACCCAAAGGGATGCGGAGCTACCGTAATTTGTTTTCCTGTTGGCGTTATAAGTCTACCATTTGGAATAACCGTAGTTCCTTGTCGATTGATAGCGGTGTATTGATTGCCGGCAGGTGCAGTGGCAGTCCATACTTTTACCTTCTCTGTGTCTTCCTTTTTGTTGCAAGAAGCAAGCGCTACTAGTGAAATCAAAATGCCGGCTTGTAAATATCTCATAGGTAATTTTCAAATTAAGATTTCCTTTTAATTTTTGATCGAAATGGAAATACAGGTAAACTTAAAGTTAAGATTAATCAAAATACTTTTACCGGTGTCTTCGCTTATTTGGACTTTAACATCGCTTCGGCCACATCACCAATTGTACCCTCGCCTTTATAATCGAGTCCGAGAAAAGCGGTAAGTGTTTTTGCGATTTGATTTTGATACAATTGAGATTCACTTTTCATTTCCCCCGTATCGTGTGTATCCGGACCCAAAACAGCAAACCATACCTGATCGGCTTCCGCAATCTTCTGTCCGTGATCTTTCCAGCGTACTGAATCATTGCCTCGCCCATGATCGCACGTAATGATGATCGTGGTTTTATTTTTATAGGTATTATCTGATTGTAAATAGCTCCATAGTTCGCTGATGAATCGATCGGTATAATGTGCAGCATTAAGATAAGCGCCATACTCTCCACTGTGTGCAAAGTCATCGGTTTCATCGAAAGCAAAATACATTACTCTTGGTTTATTTTTCTTCAAGTATTCCATACCATAATAAAAAGTAAAAGCATCGAGACGAACGTCACCCAACGGATTAGGCAAACTCATCATAAGGTCGTTCATCATTTTTTCACGATCATTCAACTTTGTACCTTCAATCTTCTTAACACCGGTACTCACATAAACACCACTGCGCTTATCGTTGATGATGTACGGAAAAACATCCCACGAAGAGAATGCTGCTACTTTACCTTTAAAGGCGGGTTGAGCGTTTATAAATTCCAACACGTTGGTGTTGGGATTATATACCTTGTCGTTTGAATTAATGCGTTCATTGTCTGCCTTACCAGTTAATAATTCATTATAGCCGGGGTATGAGAACAACTGATTATTTGTAAGATTTACTTTATTGCCCACTGCACGATTGCCATGAAGCTGACCTTGTATTGCGATGGTATTCCAAAAAAAAGGAAGCAATGCTTTTCTTCTTTCAGCCAGATCTTCTCGCCAGAATTTTTTCTTTAGATCTGGATCATTCAAATGTTCCTGCTGACGCATAAAAGATGAATCGGCACCATTAAAAACTTCCTGCCAGCGAAAACCATCAAGCGTGATTAAAATTACGTTTTCGGTTTTTAGCGTTGGCTGACCTACCGCAGTAAGAGAAATAAAAGAAAATAAAAAGATAATTAACTTGTTCATGAAAGTGAGTTTTGAATTGGTTGGTGCAAATACATCACTGACTCGGAATCAGTTTGCAGCCCATTCTACCGGAGAAAAAATAAACACCCGAAGTTATTGGCTTCGGGTGTTGTATTGAAATTAATCTTTATTGATCCAGAGTTCTGAATCCACATCGTCTACCGCAGAGCCAAATTGTCTCGCAAGTGCTGTCTCTAAGTTAGCTTCATTGTAAAATGATTCTGAAGATGGATACAGCCAGCGTTTTGGAATAATACCACTGTTTCCAGTACCAGGACCTGCATGAAATGTTGGTGTACCTGTCCTGCGATAATTGAAGTAAGCCTCTTGCCCGGAGTTTTGAAAGAAAGCCAGATACTTCTGCGTGATAATTTGATTTAATCCATTTGCATTGTTACCTGCATAGGCTACCGATGTCTGGGCAAGGTAGTTTGTCACAGATGCCGTAACGGTGGCTAACACCTCATCCGTGTCCTGATCCGTAACTGGAATTGCAGCACCATCAGTAATACCGTAATAACTCATCGAAGCTTTAATGCCATTTTGATAGTAGGTATCAGCGCTTCCTGAAATCCAACCTCGGTTAATGGCTTCGGCTATGTTGAAGCATTGCTCCCAGTACGCGAGTTGTACACTGGGCTCAAGTCCGGTTAAGGTTGCATAGTAACGCTTTTGGTTTGCATATGAATACACGCCATTACCTGCTTTGAAAGTCATATCATCCAAACTCTCACCAGAAGGTGCACCAACGAATGCCGCGAAATCACTTGCAGGCACGCCACTTGTAATTTTTCCTTTTGCAGGATTACAGGTAACGAATACGCGTGGATCGTTTAAGTCCGTTAATCCCTTCACATAAGTTTCGGCCATGTTGTAGCGGCCTTTGTCAAAACCCTTGTTACCTGGATTGGTGGGATACAATTCCGTTGATCCATTATAAACGTAGTTCATGTTATCCGCATTGCTGGTCATGATCGGATACTCCGTTGGATTACTCACGATAGCATTGAACTTTGTTTTGATGGCCAAGTCTGTGTCATCATCTTTCTTACTTAAGCTAATCAGCACGCGGAGGGTAAAGGTGTTTACGGCTTTGCGCCATAAGGTCAAATCATTTTTGTAATAAAAGTCACCGTCTAACGAAACATCATTGGCTGCAATGAGTGTCTTCAATTCGCTGTTCGATTGATCTAACCATTCCAAAATTTGAATGTAAACTTCCTTCTGCGTATTGTACGATGGTTCCTTAACTTCCAGTCCTAAAAGCGCTTCATCCAAAGGTAAGTCACCTACTTTTAATGTCATGCGGTTAAACAAAATTGCGCGCATGAATTTACCTAATGCGGTATATGGATTAACCGTACTCCCCGTTTTAGCAGCCTCTTCTTCCATCTTCACAACATTTTTTAATGTTAGATAGTTAAAATTAGCGCTCGTCCAATATTCGTTTGTTCCGTAGTAATTGTAGTTACACGCCCAAAATTGATTTTGACGATGCTCCAAAGACCAGGGTTCTTCATTGATATCAGACAATACACCCCGCAAAATTAAGGACGGTGGTACCGATGCTGGTCTGTTTGGGTTTTGAGATAGCTCTTCATAATCTGCACAGCTGAACGTAATCAAGACCAATGCAGTCACTAAAATATAATTCGAAAGTTTCTTAATCTGTTTCATAATCATTCGCTTAAAAAGTAATGTTAATGTTGAAACCGTAGCGTCTCATGGATGGAGACTGTAATGTTGCATATGCATTCGGTGCCACGAACTGATCAATATCCATATCCTTCTTATCAGAGAAGTAAAGTAGGTTTCTACCGACAAGTGATATTGAGGCATTGCGGATAACCGATCTCTTCAAGAACGATGCAGGAATGTTATACGAAAGTGTTACTTCGCGAAGCTTTGCATACGTACGGCTCATTACATTAAACTCTTCCGCTGCATAATAGCGACTGATATAGTCTTGTAAAAACGTAGGTGTTGTGTTGGGTGCAAATTGAAGTTCGTCATAGTTGGTAATGGCTCCTGTCACGGCATCGTATTCAATTGATACTCCATTGCTAATGACTACGCCTTCTCCAACCCATGATTTAATTCCAAGAGCATCTTGCGCACGTGCCTCACCCATCGCACCTTGTGTGGTTTCGATATGACGACCACCACGGAAAGTCTGGCGTTGAATGTAATTCACAATTACACCGCCCACTCTTCCATCAAACTGAAAACTCAATCCCCAGTTTTTATAATTAAACCGGTTTGTAAAACCCCATGACCAATCTGGATTAAGGTTACCTAAAAATTGAGCCACCGCTGTGTTGATGGGTCTTCCTCCAGCATCGTTGATTAGCTGACCATCTTGTGTCTTATAAAATGCTCCTGCATAATATCCGTCCACACGATCTCCGATTTCATAGAAACCACTTCGGGTCTGGCCAGGGGCAAATTCTTTCCATGTTTCCTTGTAAGTGGACCAGTTAAACATCATGTTCCATTTGAAGTCGCCTTTGTCAATGGGTTTCGCGCTCACCACAATCTCCAACCCTTTTCGTTGCGTTTTTTCTCCGTTTGTTAAATAGCCAGAGTAACCCGTAGTAGTAGAAAGGGGTTGAGTTGAAATGCGAGGACCATCAATGTTGTTAAAGTAGGTAACATCAAGTCCGATTCTGTTGGCTAAAAAGCGAACATCCAATCCAACTTCGGTTGCGGATGTTTTATAGGTGTCAAGATTGTCGTTGGTAAGGGTATTAGGATAATATG
>DAIQPD010000291.1:0-3859 GCA_036787535.1 Chryseolinea sp. | reverse complement strand
GTGGTAATCTCAGTTTAAATGTCTACATTTGCAACGAATCAGAAATACCTCTCTATACAACTCTCAACTACGCTTTATTTAATGCCTCGGTCATTTTTATAATGACTTCCGGACTATCATTGTTCAATCTAAAGGCATAACCACATCACAAAAGAAAATTTTAAATTTAATTTTTATACAATGCAAGGAACAGTAAAGTTTTTCAACGAAACCAAAGGATTTGGATTCATCACCCCGTCAAATTCAAAAACAGACATTTTTGTACACACTTCAGGTCTTATTGATGAGATCCGTGAGAATGATGAAGTGACCTATGATGAACAAGCCGGAAAAAAAGGCATGAATGCCGTGAACGTTACAAGAATAATGGATTAAGAAATCCTTTTCTCTTAACATAAGAAGATCGACCTGAATCAGGTCGATCTTTGTTTTTATAGGGAAGCTCATTTCTTAACTACGCTAAAAAATGTAGTGCAAATTCTGGAAGGTCAATCCTTCATCTGTGTGCCAGTAATGGAACAGGTAGTCGGCTAAAAATGTCTTAATCCCCAGGGCTGGGACTGAAGAAATGCTTCATCAAGAAAAAATCATTCAGGAGCCAATTCATTTACTAGTCTGTTTGTCTGAAAAACCAAACAAAAAATTTATGCCAAATGAAATGTTTCGTACCTCCAGATTTTCCAGGCTTGAATGAAGAGGTGCCGTATATTTAGATTGACTATAAATTGCACAGTCTGTACGTTATGTGTGGCTCTAATTGAAATCTCCTTTGCTCTCGGAAAACCAACTTTACTCTAAAGTACTGAATGTTAATTCCGATGTTTGGCCACCCGTAATACTCTGTGTGTTGATTGTATTACCAATAGTAACTTCCTACCTTACCAGGCTCACACCCACAACTTCAATGTCTGCCAACAGCCTTATGGTTGTGCTTGTGAGGTGGATGTAATGACAACTAGCAAGAATGCAATTAGAATCAATTGAAGTTTCATGGCTATCGTATGCATAAAATTATTGCTATAAAATTTGTGTCCAATAATAGCAGATTATTTGGAAGGCTTAATTCTTTATTCTTCGCAGAGTCTCCCGCCTCTCCGGCTGGGGCGGAAGAAATACCAGCGGTCGGGCAAAATACTTCGCGTAGCGAAAACACTTTTGCTTATTATCAGTTTAGGCTATGTGAAGCGATTTCAACTAATGTCTTGCAATTTTTGCACTTACTGAAAACAACAGAACAGCTGCTGGCACTACTAACATATTCCACTCCCAATGGCCATTCGATTTTATCAATTGAATACCGAAGGTGACCAGCAGGGTTAGTAAGAAAGCATTCCAAATGAGTAGTTTTAAATCAAAAAAAGTCTCGATCTTAAGCCAAGGCAAATCAAATTTCTTAAACCACGAAAAATCAGGATAAAATAATTTCATTAGTCCCAGGCTAACCATTAAAAAAACCAGGGAAACAAGAAACATATCGAGCGACTCAACAATTTCTAATCCAGGCTTCCCTTCCATACCTGCATGGCTCATAATGGCATAAGCATGTACAGTGCGGTAGACGCCAATTCCAACAATGGTTAAGAAGTTCAAAAAAGTAGTGCAGATAATGATCACTATTACAATTTTATAAATCTTGTTCATAGACCTGCGTTTGTTATGCTGTTTGTGTTCTATTAAAAAGTGCAGATTCCCTGAAAGAAAACTCGTCCAACTTAATATCATCTAATCCATCCTGATCAAAAGGATCTTCCAGCTGCTTCTGAATAACCAGTAAAGCACTTAATGACATGGAGGTTACAAACGCAATAAAGTAAATGATGGCTTGTGGTAAATGTTCACCAAACGTATTTAACAAAAACGAGGCTTGAACAACAGGAAAAATAGTAATAAAAACATAGGAGAGAATACGTATCCCAACGATGGTGCGGTGTGTCTTTAAACTCATCAAATATGAAACACTTTTGTTAACATCTTTCATATATCGGCTCACCCGAAAAATAACCTTTGAGGATACCTCTTCCTGGTTAGTAATGCCGAATGCAGTGATGCGCGTGAAATTTTCATGAACAATTTTCTGTGTAGAGTTACCTGTTTTCAGATACATAGTAAATTCATCAAAGGCTAGCGTTATTAACTGGTTTACCGCAATTTGTTTGGGTTCTGAAAGTTTCTTTGACTTCTGAAAAGATTCTTTGACAGCTACTAGGCCGGCCCTTAAATCACTACAGTACTCCAAGGCACGTTCCCTTCTTTTAAATGCTGATTGAAGTGAGAAAACCAATGGAAAGGAGATAATCAATCCAAACAGCATCATGCTGCTTTTAGCATTGAACTGATAATAAATGGTTAAGAAGCATGAAGCAAACGTCACCAATAGAATTATGAGTGTGCTTCGATTTAACAATGATTTAAACCATCTCATAGGAATGTATTATTCCCCTCCATAACTCTTTCTATAGAGAGAATCATAATGGCCATTGTGATCGAACACGTCATTTAGCTTTGAATACTTCATCCAATCATTAATAAGATCTTCGCGCACTTCTGGAAATTTATCGGAGAGATCATTCGTTTCTGCAGGATCATTCTCCAAATCAAACAATTGCCAAACCCCCGTGCTGAACGGCTGTGGCAATCGCAGGATTTTATATTTACCTTTTATAAACGCTTTCATCTCAAACAATTCATATCCCATTCCATCATTTTCGTGAACAGTCTGCAGATGGCCATTCAGTATGGGTAAAATTGACTTCCCAATTAAGGGATGAATATTCTTGCCCTTAAATTGTTGGGGATAGGCAGCACCCGTAAGTTCTAAAAGTGTGGGCATAATATCCGTTACATGAACAAACGAATGATTCCATTGACCAGCATTTTTTGTTCCTGCTGGAGCCTTAATCATCATGGGCGCCTTAATGCCTCCTTCAGTTGTGAAGGTTTTAAATAATCTGAACGGAGAAGAGACTGCTTGAGCCCAACCCGGTCCCATCTCAATATACGATCCGGGCAAGCCGCGATTTTCCATTTCATTATTAAATGCGCTTAGGTATTTACCATCGCCATTGCCTGGATAGGTTGTTGCAACAGCTCCATTAGCTCCATTGTCCGACATAAAAAGAATAAGCGTATTCTCGTACATTCCATTGTCTTTCAGGTAATCTAAGACACGACCGATGCTCATATCAACGTAATCAATCATGGCAGCATATACTTCCATATCGCGCGAAAAGTCAGCTTGCTGCTCTTTACTTAATGTCTCCCATTTAGGAACCATTGGGTTTGGAGCAAAACCATTTACACCGTTGGGAAACAACCCAATCGCTTTCAGATTATTCAATCTGGCCATACGAAGGGAGTCCCATCCGCCATCAAACTTTCCTTTATACTTTTTAATGTATTCTTCAGGTGCATGCAACGGATCGTGTGGAGCCGTGTACGACAGATATCCCAAAAATGGTTTTCCATCTGCTTTATGTTTATCAATGAATTGAATCATTGAGTCGGTATAGTTTCGTGTAGAGTAAAAATCAGAAGGCAGTTCGACTTCCTTTCCGTTTCTTGTGTAAGCCATGTGTTGCATGGGCGAAAGTGCTTTCATGTCACTGTAATGACTTCCACCACCTGTTCCTAAAATAAAGGTTTCCTCAAAGCCTCGATTGTAAGGATCATAGCCCACACCTTCTCCAAGATGCCACTTACCTGTCATCAGTGTATGATATCCATTTTGTTGTAACAATTCAGGAATGGTTACAACCTGATCCGTTAAGTGCCCTGAATAACCAGGCAAATTTTTTACCGTAGGATATTCAAGCTCGGTCATGATTCCGTAACCATGTACCTGGTTATCGTTACCTGAACG
>DAIQPD010000290.1:0-3919 GCA_036787535.1 Chryseolinea sp. | reverse complement strand
TTTACAAACAATTGGATATTCATTCAGGTTTGCCAGCGGGAGTAGAGGTGCTAATACCTTATCAGCAAGACCAGGCTGTTTCTCTCTGTGGTCAATTCTACAAGAAGTATTATTCCGATAAGAATAAACGTTTTCTGATTCTTGGAATAAACCCAGGCCGACATGGTGGAGGTATAACCGGAATTCCGTTTACGGACCCATTGAAGTTGGAGAAGTATTGCGGCATACCGAATACCTTTGCTAAGAAGTCTGAGCTTTCAGCCGATTTCATATACTCCATGATTGACGCTTATGGTGGTCCTGAAAAATTCTATAATCAGTTTTATATCAGTGCGGTGAGTCCATTGGGATTTACGAAGGATGGAAAAAATCTAAACTATTATGACGTAAAGGAATTGCAAGAAGTGTTGAAAAATTTCATTATTGACTCTTTACGGAAGCAGCTTGAATTTGGTATTGAGACTACGGTTTGTTTTTGTTTGGGCGAAGGTAAGAATTTTAAATACCTTAATCGGTTGAACGATGAGTTAAAAATATTTAACGCAATTGTATCTTTACCTCACCCAAGGTTTATCATGCAATATCGCAGAAAACAGATTCAGCATTTTGTTGATGTGTATCTTGAAAAATTTGAAAGTGCAATCAACTCAAAGTAAAAATTGAATAGTATACAGATTATGAAAAAACTCAAATTCATTTTATTTGGAATCATTATTTGTCTTTGTGGCTGCAAAGAAAAAAAATTAGTTGAAATCAATATTGTGCCCAAGCCTACTTCTATTGTTCAAGGTAGCGATTGGATTGAATGGCCTACTGAAATTAAGATTGTAGCGAATACAGATGATGAAAGAAATGTTGCATCA
Organism: Chryseolinea sp.; assembly: GCA_036787535.1. Classification (GTDB taxonomy): domain Bacteria; phylum Bacteroidota; class Bacteroidia; order Cytophagales; family Cyclobacteriaceae; genus Chryseolinea. Next base: position 3,056 of record DAIQPD010000290.1, on the reverse strand, counting down.
TTCCTTCAACAGTTTCTTTTAACAAAAGGTATTAAGGGAACTCTCGTTACGGCATCCACTTCTACTGAAGCCCAAATTATTTTTTCTGGGTTGCATGGTGATTCAATAATCAATGAGGGTTATCAGTTAGTTATTAACAAATTGGGTGTTCATATTAAAGCAAATTCTGGCGCGGGTCTGTTCTATGGCGTCCAATCTTTATTTCAGTTAGTATCATCAACTTCTAAAGGAATTGAACTTCCTTTTGTTGAGATTAGCGATCAGCCTCGTTTCGCATGGCGTGGATTGCACTTGGATGTTGGTCGTCATTTCTTTTCAGTTGAGTTTATCAAGAAGTACATCGACCTGATGTCGCATTTCAAACTCAATACCTTTCATTGGCATCTTACCGAAGACCAAGGTTGGCGAATTGAAATCAAAAAATATCCCAAGTTGCAAGAGATTGCAGCACACAGAAAAGAAACAGTAATTGGTCATGCCAGTACACGAACACGGAGTGAGCCTCATGATTTTGATGGAACACCTCATGGGGGCTACTATACTCAGGAAGAAATAAAAGAAGTAGTTGCATATGCAGCTCAGCGATATGTAACCATTGTGCCGGAGATTGAGTTACCCGGTCATGCATTAGCTGCATTGGCTGCGTATCCTGAGCTTGGTTGTACGGGTGGAACGTATGAAGTGGCAACCACATGGGGCATTTTTAATGAAGTATTTTGTGCAGGTAAAGAGACAACTTTTGAATTTCTACAGAATGTTTTGGATGAAGTAATTCCCCTTTTCCCTGGTAAGTATGTTCACATTGGTGGCGATGAATGTTTTAAGGACAGTTGGAAAAAATGTCCTCATTGCCAAAAAAGGATTGTTACAGAAAAGTTGAAAGATGAGCATGAGCTTCAGAGTTATTTTATTCAACGAATTGAGGAATATGTTAACGCAAAAGGCAAAACAATTATCGGCTGGGATGAAATTCTGGAAGGTGGCCTTGCGCCAAATGCAGCGGTGATGAGTTGGAGAGGAGAGGAGGGCGGAATTGCTGCGGCTAAACAAAATCACGATGTTGTTATGACTCCATCGAAGTGGTTATACTTAGATTATATGCAAGACTCTTCTGCAAGCGAACCATTGGCAGTAAAGGTACTAGTGGATGTTCAGACAGTTTATTTGTATGATCCTGTGCCAACACAATTTACCCCAGCGCAAGCCAGGCATGTCTTAGGTGTTCAGGCGAATGTATGGAGTGAGTACATGAAGTCAGGAAAACACGTTGAATACATGGTGTATCCTCGCGCTATTGCGTTGGCGGAAGTGGGCTGGACTGTAAAGGAGGATAAGAACTACGATGATTTTATAAAGCGCCTTCGGGCAAATCAACAACTCTTGGAGGAATGGAATGTGAATTATGCAAAGCACGTTTTCGAAAAATCTAAACCTTAACGGATATACCTTTATTGTGAGTTTCATTGAGAAAAAAAAGGTGAAGTCGAATGACCTCACCTTTTTTAGTTCTCGATGTGAATACTTTATTAATTTGGTACTGCCTTTGCAACAAATATTTTTCCATCTGCAATGAGCCTGATGTTGTAAAACTGACTTGTTATCGTAGGCGAAAAAGCAACAGAATGTTCGCCAGCCGAAAGTTCTTCATTCACTAGTGTTTGAATTTCATTTCCATAAAAATCATAAACTTTAATCACTACATGCTGACTGCTTCCCAATGTAAATGGAATGGTTGTATTGGAAGTGAATGGATTCGGATAATTTTGATTTAATGCTGTTTCAAATAAAGGTGCCTCCAACGTTTGGACTTCTTCAGATTGAAAGTCTGATGATCTTGCTACGCTTGTTTGTGAAGTTCCGGATTTTGAAACAATTACTTTTACATAGTCTGTGCCCTTCTGATTATCATTATCGGTAACTGTAAGAAGAAAGACATACTCACCTGTTGTTGTGAGCTGACTTACCGTAACGGATGGAAGCGTTGGATCATTTATTATTGCAGCAGGGCCACTGGATTGTGTCCAGGCGTAACTAATAATGGTTCCATCAGCATCTGTTCCGATTCCTTGCAGAATTGTTTCGCTTGTTGGTGATATGATTTGTTGATCTGCTCCTGCGTTGGCAAGAGGTACGGCCTTCTTAATAATAACATTAATGTTATCGGAAGTTTTCAGACCCTTGTTGTCTGTTACGGTTACCTTAAATGTATAGGTTCCCGCATCGGTAGCAACAATAGAAAGTGCAGATGTATTTGCATTTGTAAGGGTTACAGATGGTCCCCATACTTTGGTCCATACATAAGAAGCAATTGAACCATCCGGATCGCTTGCTACGGCATTTAAAGTAGTGGTTGTTGCAGGTAACGAAAGCGTTTTGTCTGCGCCAGCATTTACTACCGGAGGTAGATTCACTCCACTGGCAATGTTAATTGAAACACTATCTGTTGCTACAGCATTATCGTTATCTGTTACTGTTAGTTTAAAAGTATAAGATCCTTGCGCACAGTTGCTCACGGTAAGTGCAGGTTGATCTAATGGCGATGTAGTTGCTGCGGTTGGCCCGGATGATTGTTTCCATGAGTAGCTTGTTATTGTTCCGTCACTATCACTTCCTGATCCTGTAAGCACAACTGTGTTAGTAGGTAATGTGATAATTTTATCATTACCAGCCTCAGCTGTTGGAGGTATGATAATTTTTGGTGCAACGAAAACAGAAACCGCGTCCACAGCAGTCTTGTTACTATTGTCAGTAACGGTTAATGTGAATGTATATTCACCCTGAACGCAATTGCTTATGGTAAGTACAGGTTGATTCAGTGCCGATGTTGTTGCTGTCGTTGGCCCGGATGTTTGGTTCCATAAATAACTTACAATCTGACCATCACTATCACTTCCTGATCCTGTAAGAATAGTAGTATTCGTTGGTAATGTAATGGATTGATCAGTTCCCGCATTGGCCACTGGTAGTCCCCCAACGGTACTTAGCGTTTTACTCAGAAACCATTCGTAAAGATTGGGGCTGTAGTAGGTATGTGATGGTGAATAAACTTTATCCCA
>DAIQPD010000289.1:0-3930 GCA_036787535.1 Chryseolinea sp. | reverse complement strand
AGCTGAAGTTCTTTTGCCCATTACGGTTGGCCTCCCCATTAATTCTGCATTGGTTCTTTCAAGCAAGCGATCATCAATAGGAAGCACATGATATTTTTCAGCCTCTGTCATAAACAAATCCTGCATGGCTTTCAGTTTGTCTGGGTTTTGTACAGCTACATCAGTGGCCAGACTGAAATCTTCTTTGGTATTGAATAGCTGCCACTTATCGTCTTGTAAAGAATTGTCGGGTTTGAATTTCCATGCTGGTCTATGAATGGTGCGCGCGTACCAACCATCCTGATAAAGTGACCGGTTACCAAACATTTCAAAGTACTGTACTTTGTGTTGCTCGGCTGCTGCGGCTGCATTAAATGTATAAACAAGACTAGTCCCTTCAATCGGATCTTGCTGTATGCCATTTACCATGGTGGGTGCCGGTACCTTTGCTACTTCAAATACGGTGGGAGCAATATCAATGACATGGCCAAACTGCGAACGCATTTCTCCTTTTGCTTTGATTCCTGCCGGCCAATGAATAATCATACCATTGCGAGTGCCACCAAAATCAGAAGCTACCTGCTTGGTATAGGAGAATGGCGCATCCATGGCTACTGCCCATCCAGCTGCAAAATGTGGATACGTGCTTTCAGAACCCCACTCCTCATAATGCTTTAACATGTCCGGAACAGTTTCGGCCACACCGCTGAAGTAGGTCATCTCCTGATACATGCCATTCATCTGCCCTTCTGCACTTGCTCCATTATCACCTGCAATGAAGATGATCATAGTGTTGTCCATAATCCCCAGTTCTTCAATACTGGAAATGAGTCTTCCTACTTCGTAATCCGTTTGTTCGGCAAATCCGGCATACACCTCCATCTGGCGGGTAAACAGTTTCTTCTCATCTGCTGAAAGAGCTTCCCAATCTTTGATGTCTTGTGGTTTGGGCGCTAGCTTCGTGCCCTTCGGAACAATTGCCATTTTTATTTGGCGCTCCAACGTAAGTTCTCGAAGCTTATCCCAGCCCTGATCAAATTTTCCTTTGTATTTGTCGGCCCACTCTTTGGGAACATGATGTGGTGCATGCGTTGCTCCCGGAGCGAAATACATAAGGAACGGCTTATCTGGTGTTATTGCCTTCTGGAAGCGGGCCCACGAAATGGCTTGATTAGTCATGTCGGTGGTGAAGTGATAATTCGGATCTTCCGGAGTTTCTACAATGGTAATGCCATCATAAATCAAAGGTGCCCATTGATTCGTTTCACCCCCAATGAAACCATAGAACTTTTCAAAACCAGAACGAGTTGGCCAGCGATCCTGAGGCCCTGAGTTTGAAATTTCCCACGGTGGCGTTTCATGATATTTACCAAAGGCGGCTGTGTTGTAACCGTTCTGTCTCAACACTTCGGCCATCGGGGTAATCGTTTGTGGCCTTACTCCAGTATTTCCCGGAAAAGTAGTTGCAGTTTCTGCAATAGATCCCATGTTGTTGCTGTGATGATTATAACCGGTAAGCAACGCAACCCGTGTTGGTGAGCAAAGTGCTGTGGTGTGAAACCGATTATATTTTATACCATTAGAAGCTAGTTTATTCATGGTGGGTGTAGACACAGAGCCACCAAAAGTTTCGGATACTCCAAATCCCATATCGTCTATCAAGACAACAATTATATTAGGTGCACCTGCAGGAGCTTTCACTTCAAAGCGAGGTGGGGGTGTGGCGTTTCGAGCATCCAACTCTTTATACGTTTGGCGCTTAGGTTCCTTAATGGGTAGCATCGTGCGGTCGATACCCTGGCTATTACTTTTCCCAGTAACCGATTGTGATGTTGCTGGCTCCCATGTCGTTAGGAAGAGAAGAGCAGCAAGTAAAATTATTCTAGTTGAGTCTTGTTTCATACGTTGATAAATTAGGTTACGAACATACGAATATTGAAATGTAAGTAGGCACCACGATAATGCATTTGCATAACTATTTTTCGTTTACAAACGTGCCCGTTTAGAAATTTGGTTTAGAAGCAATGGCTGCAGCGTGTTGAATAACTTCTTTAGATTGATTGAGGAAGTCCCTCAAAAAAGGATAGTTCATTCGTTCAAAACTTATTTGCGTGTAAAACATATCTCTTACCTGGCTGTAGTATTTGGTTGTAAAATCTAAGTGATCCTGAAAACCAATAAAATCGGCAAACAACCTGGCAACAACAGGATCAACAATCTCATTTACTTGATGATACGTTTTAAAGAGCAAATCATCTTGTCTGTTCCTGACTAATTGATTGTGAACCATGACAGGAGTAGTGTATTTAATAAGGACTTCCATAAACTGGGGATCAAAATGTCGCACCTGTTTGAAATCCTGCACCAGTGGATCAGCCAGATTCACGTGTTTGTTCATCAATGCTTCCAGATAACTATTTTTATCACCGAAATGGTGGTAAAACCCAGACTTATTAAGATTCAACGTTCGAGCGATGCGCTCTACTTGAATGCCCTCAAGACCTTCTTGAGCAAAAAGCGTATAGCCAGTTGTAAGCCAATGTTGAAGATATGTGGATTCTTTCATGACAGAAGTCTTTGATAAATAAAAGATAATACTTTTCTACATGTCACAGACGCCACCGTTTACAATTGTTTTAATAAATATTGCTAAATCGTGTCAAAAAACGTGACTGAAAGTTAACCATATTTAATTGTCAAAATTACATGTCGAAAAACAATGATCTAATATTTTGTTCAAGAAAAGCAAAACATGTTTTTAACATTTACCCATGAAACTAATTGGCATTACATTCCTATTCACAATCATTGCTAACTGCAGCTTTGCGCAAGAAAATGTTGAAGAAAAGCATTGGAAGTTTCTGATCGAACCTTATATCATGTTCCCTTCCATGTCGGGTGAGACAGGCATACGTAATTTGCCAAGTGTTGATGTCGATGCTGATGCCGGAGATATTTTTAGCAAACTCCAATTTGGTGCAATGCTGTATATGGAAGCGCAGAATGATAATTGGGCAATTACATCAGACTTATTATACATGAACCTGAATCAGGAAGCGACTCCAACAACCGTTATCAATTCAGGAGAAGCAACTGCAAAACAACTCGGCTACGAGTTGGCAGGTCTTTATCGCATAGCTCCGTTTTGGGAATCTGGCCTTGCTTTGAGGCTCAATAGCATCAGTTCAGAATTAGATATTATTCGAAACACCGTAAACGGAACAGAATTGCTTAGTGGTTCTCTTTCAAAAACATGGATTGATCCGGTGATCGTTACACGGCTCACTGCCGATATTGATGACAAATGGATCTTCGTATTCCGTGGCGACTTTGGTGGTTTTGGTATCGGCTCAGCATTTACCTGGCAGGTTCAGGGGTATGCGGGCTATCGTTTTTCGAAACTGTTTCAAACCACTATTGGCTATCGCATTATCGGAATTGATTATGACAAAGGTACTGGTGAGGACAGATTTCGTTATGATATGAACACCTTCGGACCGAATATACGATTCGGGTTTAATCTATAAATAAGAAAACCAATCAATTACTTAATACAATTAACTATGAAAAAGACAATTCTAATTACGGCCTGCTTCCTCTTTTCTATTTCGGCCTGGAGTCAGGAAAATATGATCACTATTAGTGGTGGCTATAGCTTTGCCAAAATAGAAGACACCGATGTGAAGGCAACAGGGTGGCGTATCAACGGAGTCTACGAATTCAATCCACAGGGTGGCAATTTTGCCCATGGGTTATCTATTGGTTATGTAAACATCTCAGGCGAAAATGCTGGCAACTCCATAACAACCGTTTCTGAAATCGGAGCATGGCCAATATACTATGCACCGAAATTTCTTTTTGGAAATGAAAAGGTAAAGGGATTTATTAAAGGGGCTCTTGGCTGGCAGTTTTCGCATTTGCAAAGAACTGGAGCTATTAGTCTTGAAGATA
>DAIQPD010000288.1:0-3944 GCA_036787535.1 Chryseolinea sp. | reverse complement strand
TTAAAAAATCCGGTTACGAGATTCATGAAATTCAGGTTCCACCTCCTGGGAAACATCCTCACCAGGGACAGATGAGTGCTGTGATGTCCATCTTCATTGTATTCAGTTTTCTTATTTTGATTTTGGGTTCTATACTGGTGGCTACATCAATGGCCACGCTGATGGTAAAGCAAGTTCGTCAGATCGGAGTGATGAAAACAATTGGTGCAGACTCCTTGCAGATTGCTGGTTTGTATTTAGTGATGATCACCATTCTTTGCATAGTAGCACTCGGTATTGCCATTCCGCTGAGTATGCTTGCTGCTTCTGGATTTTACAATCAGATAGCCGTGTTGCTCAATTTGGAAATTCGTAATACTTCAATTCCATATTGGGTACCCTTATTGCAAATCGGCACAGGTATTATCATTCCACTTGCTGCAGCAGCATTTCCAGTAATTCGAGGTAGTCGCATTTCAGTCCGCAATGCTCTGGATAATCATGGTGTGAATATAATAAGTATGAACCAGAATTCATGGTTGGTCAGACTTTCGCAGATCCGTTTCTTTAGTGAAACATTTCGACTATCCATCAGAAATGTTTTCAGACAACGCTCGCGTCTCACCATGACATTGGGATTACTTGCCGCGGGGGGTGCCATGTTTATGACAGCCCTGAACGTATCCGAAGCATGGAATGAAAATCTACTGAGAATATACTCTCAGCGATTTTATGATCTTGAAGTTCGGCTAAACAATTCAATCAATGCAGATTCGGTGCTCACAAAAATCAGCGCAATAGACGGTGTTACCGGTGCTGAAGGATGGAATCAGACTTCTACTTCAATACGCAAAGACAATTCCTTTGAAGTAACACATACCTATCCTGATAAAGGGCATGGCAGCTTCACTATGCAAGCACTTCCTGTACCTACTCAACTGTTGAAACCAACTCTTGTAGAAGGGCAATGGCTCAGCAACAATAACAACAATGATGTGGTGATGAATCAATCAGCAAGAGGTTCATTGAAAATAGGCGATCACGTTTCTTTAAGTATTGAAGGCAAACCTTCTGAATGGAAGGTAATCGGATTTACAGAAGACGTTGGGTCTCCCGCCATCGCGTATGTATCGCTTGAAGTTTTTTCAAGGTTGACCAACACATTGGGGCAAGTCAAGATGCTACGAATATCATATGCAGATCGCTCTTATGAAAGTGCTGTTCGTAAAAACCGCGAAGTAGAAGCATTATTGGAAAAAGAAAACATTTCTGTCAACACCACTATTCCAGTGTGGTTGTTGCACAATGCTATTGCAGCACACATGAAAGTACTTGTTAATTCATTAATGGCAATGGCTATACTCATGGCACTGGTCGGTACGCTTGGATTAATGTCGAGCATGAGCATGAATGTTCTGGAACGAACCCGCGAAATAGGAGTGATGAGAGCCATTGGTGCTACACCAACTAAAATCAGGAGGCTCGTGGTTTGGGAAGGATTACTAATTGGTGTGTTCAGTATTTTCATTTCAATAGTACTCTCACTTATTCTTTCCACGTACATGGGCAGGCTTATCGGCAACATGGCATTTCGCACACCCCTTTCTTTGACGATCTCCATTCTTGCACTTGCGATTTGGGTATTCATCATCATAGTAGGCTCATACGCGGCTTCCCTGTATCCCGCCAGAAGAGCAAACAAAATAACAACACGAGAAGCGCTGGCATACGAATAATAAAAAATCAAATTACCTATGAATTAAAACATAGTAATCCTGACAGGAAGTATTTGCTTCCTGTTCATCGGTATTTTCTGTAATGCTCAGAATGCAGGAACGCTAACCATAGAAGCAACAAATTTCAAGAACAGTGATGGTAAAGCCATCATCCATCTTTTTAGAGAGCAAGATGATGTGCCCAAAAAACCATTTATGCAAATGACGGGTGATATTGTAAATGGCAAAGCCACGATTTCATTTTCAAACATTCCTTTCGGTGACTACGCGGCCATACTTTTCCAGGACGAAAATTCAAACGGAATACTGGATCATAAATTAGGTTTTCCAAATGAGCCTATGGGATTTTCAAATGATTGGAAACTATCGCTGTTTTCGGGAATGCCAACTTTCGGAAAATTGAAAGTTGCGTTTTCGTCACAGAAGTCAAATTGTAAAGTAGCAATTCATTAATCACATTTGCAGAATGGTTTTCTTTCTGAAGGATAATACTAAACTCATGCCTGGGATAAACATGAAGCGTATTGTAAAATCAATCGGAGCTTTTTTTCAGTTAACAACTTTTTCCATTTTGAATCCCTACCTTATCCAATATTGTATCCAATGGACAAAATCGGGTGAATGAGGATTGTAAAAGATTAAGCCCAACAAATGCTGCTAATCCTAACCAATAGATGTGGATGAAGTAAGCCAGTGTAATACTGATTAAAACAAATGTTCCTGCCACTGCGCGTATGATTCTTTCTTTCATGGTATTTCTATTTATCGATTCTATTTTATCTTTTTGTTTTTCTGCTTCGCCTCTTCTTCTCACAAAGCAGACTGTCATTATACTCACGACACACTAACTGAAAATTTTCTTGTGCCTTATCAAATTGTTGCAAATAGGAGTGACTGGAGTTTCTATCCATCTGAATCAGATTTGTCGTAGCAGTTAAGCAATCGGTAAACTTGATTTATCTACTGAAATAATAAAGACATGAATTGGAAATCCCGTTTCATTTTCAGCATTATACTTTTTAATAATTTCTAATGCTTTCTCTGCCTTCACTTCATCTGTGAAGCTGAACAGGAAAATAGAATTAAACTGTTCGTTGCCGCTGCTGAACCAATTGTCCAGCAGATTAGAATTTTTTTGATCTTTGAATCCAATTGTTTCGGATACACTAAATATTAAAATCCCGGCCTGATCCATAAAATGGGCGACCTTCTTTTGATATTCCTTTAGGCATGTGATTACGAGAAGTTTCATAACTGTTTTTGGTTTTACTTTAATAACTACTATTGATCAGATGGTTTGCGCGTCATTTTAAAATACAAAAGCGGTACTACAATCAAGGTGAGGAATGTGGAAGTTATGGTTCCACCCATCAACGAGATGGCAAGGCCCTGAAAGATGGGATCAAACAAAATGATGACAGCCCCCAATACTACTGCACCTGCGGTTAGGAGAATTGGCGTTGTGCGAACAGCACCAGCTTCAATGATGGCTTGCTTTAATGGAATGCCTTCTTCAAGACGGATGTTAATGAAGTCGATAAGCAATACTGAATTGCGCACCATTACTCCGGCAAGTGCAATGAATCCAATCATGGAAGTGGCGGTAAAGTATGCTCCGAGCATCCAGTGGCCAAGAACAATTCCAATGAGTGATAGCGGAATAGCGGCAAGCATCACTACCGGAACTTTAAAATCCTGGAACCATCCTACAATGAGCATGTAGATCATAATGATCACAACACCGAAAGCAATTCCCAAATCGCGGAACACTTCATAGGTAATCTGCCATTCACCATCCCACTTCAACGTGAAGTTGTCTTCAAACTCAGGCTGTTGATTGTATGATTCCTCCAGTGTATAACCTTTTGCAATCTGAATGGTCTTTAGTTTTTCAGAGATATCGGTGATAGCATAGAAAGGACTTTCCAATTCACCAGCCATATCAGCCAATACATACACCACTCTCTTTTGATTCTTCCGGTAAATACTTTTTTCTTTGATTTCTTTTTTAACACTTACCAGGTCACCAATGGCAATCGCATTTCCTTGCTGATTAATTATTTTCAAATTTCGGATGTCATTGATGCTTGACTTATCGGCATCGCTGAGTTGTAAAATAATATTGATCGGATCAAAGGATGCTGGATTATGAAGTGTGCCCGCGGGCATATTTGATAATGCTGCATTTATTGTTGCCACAACCTGTGCGGGAGCAACACCAAGACGCAT
>DAIQPD010000287.1:0-3956 GCA_036787535.1 Chryseolinea sp. | reverse complement strand
AACTTTGATCTTGTTGCTTTGATTCTTCAAAGGAATAGTATCCGATACAACCAGCTCTTCCAATTCGGAAGCTTCAATGTTTTCGTATGCGTTTCCTGATAAAACAGCATGTGTACAGACTGCTCTGACTGATTTTGCTCCTTTTTCTTTAAGCAAAGCAGCGGCTTTGCAAATAGTACCAGCGGTGTCTACTAAGTCATCCACCAACACTACGTCCTTGCCTTCTACTTCACCAATCAGACGCATGGAGTCAACTTTGTTTGCTTCTTTTCTATGCTTATCGCATACGGCTAAATCAGCATCAAAGAATTTCGCAAAACTTCTTGCGCGTTTTATTCCGCCTACATCGGGTGATGCAAACATGATGTCTTTTAGACCGAGTGATTTTAGATACGGCACAAAAATGTATGCTCCATCTAAGTGATCAACAGGTATATCAAAGAATCCTTGAATTTGATCAGCATGTAAATCGCACGCCATAATGCGTGTTGCGCCTGCAGCTGAAATGAGATTGGCAATTAGTTTTGCTGCAATGGCAACCCGTGGCTTGTCTTTTCTGTCTTGACGGGCGTAGCCGAAATACGGGATAACAACATTGACACTTGATGCGCTGGCACGAAGAGCGGCATCCACCATGAGCAATAATTCTAAAAGATTATCAGCCGGAGGAAAAGTTGACTGGATAATGAATACCTCATGGCCTCGAACGGATTCAGTAAGAAAGGGAGACATTTCACCATCGCTAAACTGCTGATAGTTCACTTTACCCAAGGGCTCACCATACTCATTAGCAATTTTCTCTGCCAGATAAGTGGTTGATCTTCCGCTGAAAATTTTTACTGCCATGTTTTTTACGTTATCCGTTATCCGCTCGCTCAATTTGTTAATCGTTCCAAAAGAGCACGATTAACGGTTAACAATTAACAAAGAATCCCGCACAAGCGGGATTCCAAATCAGTTGTCCGACCAGGGCTCGAACCTGGACTTTCCTGAATCAAAATCAGGCGTGTTGCCAGTTACACCATCGGACAATACCAAAACCCTTATTTTGGGATTGCAAAGGTAGAATTATTTTTCAGAAATGGTAAATGGGGGAATACTTTTTAGAGGTCTTTTTCGTCAGCATCAGCGGTGCTATTGTTCATAAAGCCATCTGCCCAGAATCGATACTTATCCAGAATGGAGATAACAGCATTGCGTAAATGTCTGCTATTACTGAAATCGATTGAACCGTATAGTGTAGTGGCATATCCTTGCCAAATCGATCTATTTTGGCGCCTATCGTAGAATTGGATGAGTAAGGTACCTGTGCTTAAAGTGAACTTTTGGGGATCGTAATCTATGTTTTCATTTTGATTTTTTACCCACTCCTCTATATTGGGTTGGTTGTAGCCATTGAATTTCAAACTGTCATCGAACATTTTATAGCCAATAATCAAATGAGGTTTATGATCGGAGTACTTGTATCCCAGAAACTTCATTCTGGCAATGATTGACTTTTCAATAATCTCATTGGTCATACTCGAATCCACCGTTCCGGTAGATCTCATAATATCGAAGGTTCGATATTTTTTGAAATTACCTTTATAGCTATAGTCGTACTCTACTGGGAGTTCTTTGTAACCAAGACAAGAGGCAAACAAAACAACAGAGAGAAGGCCAAAGTAAACTTTCTTCATATACCGGGTCATTTGAAGAGATGAATATACACCTAAAAGAATGACAGTACAACAAACCAGTTTATGGTTTTGTTAAATGGTTATATATGTTTCTTTATCCATTCTCTCGCGTTCACGAACGGTTCAATCCAAGGAGATACTTTATCCTTCCTTCTTTCAGATGGATAATATGGCCAATTCCATGGAAAAAGTGATCTTTCGATGTGTGGCATGATGGCCAGATGTCTTCCGTCTTTAGAATATAGAGCAGCCACAGAAAAATTAGAATCATTTGGATTGCCTGGATATTCATGCTGAGAATATTCAGCGGCTATGTTATATAGAGTTTTGTCTGCAGGCAGACTAAACTTACCCTCTCCGTGAGCCACCCAAACTCCTAGTCTTGTTCCTTCCATAGTTTGAAGAAGCACCGAATTGTTTTGTGGAATGGTGAGGTTGATAAAGGTAGATTCGAATTTACCTGAACCATTGTGCTTCATTTTTGGATGATCTTTCCATTCCGGATATACCAATCCTAATTCCATCATCAACTGACATCCATTACATACGCCAAGACTGAGTGTGTCATTGCGCTTGTAGAAATTTTCCAATGCTTGTTTTGCTTTTGGATTGTATAAGAACGCACCAGCCCATCCTTTTGCAGAACCCAATACATCTGAGTTGGAGAATCCACCGACAAACACAATCATGTTAACACCTGAAAGATCTTCACGACCTGAAACAAGATCAGTCATGTGTACATCTTTCACATCGAAGCCTGCAAGGTAAAGTGAGTACGCCATTTCACGATCGCCATTCACACCTTTCTCACGAATGATAGCGGCTTTTAGTCCTGATGGTTTTCTGCGTGTTGGATCAATGCCATACGTTTCGAACTGACCATCAAATTTTTTAGGGAAGGAATATTGAAGAATTTGATTCTTGTAATTATTGAAACGCTTCTCTGCATGTGCCGGTTTGCGTTGCTCCCGATCGAGGAGGTAAGAAGTTTTAAACCAGACATCACGAAGTTCATCGATGTTCAGTTTCATCAATTGATTATTGTGATGAAGAGTGACGCTTCTTTCTGATGTTACATGCCCCAGCATCGTATAGGTAATTCCATGTTTCGTTAATAATTCCGCTACCGCTTTTTCATTTTCAATTTGAATAAGAATACCAGGATTTTCGTTGAAGCACACTTTAATCAAATCGCTGTTGAGTGAACTTACATTGAGGGTAAGCCCGATGTTTGGAACAGGGAAACACATTTCCAAAAGCGCAGTAATGAATCCACCACCTGAAATATCATGGCCGGCAAGAATGGCATTTTGATTAATGAGTTCTTGTATTGCTTTAAACGCTTTCGCGAAATACAGTTCGTCTTTTATGGTGGGCGTTTCAGAACCGAGAGCGTTCAGTATTTGCGCGAAACTACTTCCTCCCAAAGAGAATTCATCTTTCGATAAATTGATATAGAGAAGTTTTGATCCTTCAACAGGTTGTATTGCAGGAGAAATAGTTTTGGTAATGTCACTCACTTCTCCAACAGCTGAAATGATAACGGTGCCGGGAGCAAACACAACATCACCTTGTGGATACTTTTGTGTCATGGAAAGTGAATCTTTCCCGGTAGGAATATTAATACCAAGCTTAATCGCGAAATCACTAACGGCTTCAACCGCTTCATACAGTCTTGCATCTTCACCAACATTTTTTGCAGGCCACATCCAGTTTGCACTGAGTGATATACCTTTCAATCCATGGGTGAGGGGTGCCCAGATAATATTGGTGAGTGCTTCGGCAATGGCCAGTTTACTGCCGGCCGCAGGATCTATCAAAGCAGGACCAGGTGCATGACCAATGGCAGTTGCAATACCTTTGTTGCTCAGAAAATCCATTGCCATTACAGCAACGTTGTTCAAGGGAAGCTGGATCGGTCCACAGGTTTGTTGTGTTGCTACCTTTCCGGTTACAGAGCGATCGACTTTGTTGGTCAGCCAATCTTTACAAGCTACACCTTCAAGTTGAAGAACCTGCTCTATGTATTCTTGAATTTTAGTCTGATCGTATTGAAGACTCTCAAACGAAGAAGCGTTCTTCTTATCGTTGAGAATCGTGATCGGGGAAGAGCCTAGTAAATCTTTTACTTTAAGATCTACGGGTTGTTGTTTCTGACCTGCTTTGCTGAATACAAATTTTTGATTGCCTGTTGCTTCACCCACAACATAGATTGGAGCACGTTCACGTTCTGCCACCTTCACTAATTTGTCAAGGTGTTTTTCGTGCATCGCAATA
>DAIQPD010000073.1:0-19434 GCA_036787535.1 Chryseolinea sp. | reverse complement strand
CAAACGAATAGAAGAGCAGGTATTAAAGGAGGGCTGAATGTAAGTAATCTATACATTGATGATGTTTCTGATGAAAATGCACGATACGGATTCAATGTTGGTCTTTATGGACAAGTATTGTCGAGTGAAGCCGCAGCACTTCAATTGGAATTGCTCTACTCTACCAAAGGCAGTCGTGCTTTTTATGACGGTGCATTTGA
Source organism: Chryseolinea sp. (assembly GCA_036787535.1). Taxonomy (GTDB): domain Bacteria; phylum Bacteroidota; class Bacteroidia; order Cytophagales; family Cyclobacteriaceae; genus Chryseolinea. The sequence continues at coordinate 19,234 of DAIQPD010000073.1, read as the reverse complement.
TCAAGAAGTAAAATACAATCTCAATTACCTTGATCTGCCCGTGTTGGCAGTAATTAAACTGGGAGAATCTGCTGAGATTCATCTGGGAGGTTATGCGAGTTACTTGTTAAATGCAAACATTTCATATTCGGGAGATTTTGCTAATGGCAGTGACGAAATCGATAAAGATAATTTGAAATCATACGACTACGGATTAGTTGGTGGCGTTGGGTTTAATTTTGGCGAAGTGCAGATAGGTGCCCGTTACAATTATGGTTTGGTTAAGATTGCTGATAGTGATGCTGCAGATGCAATGATCGGTGATTCTAAAAACTCCTTCGGTCAAGTGTACATCGCTTTTAACCTCGCAGGCAGTAATTAATCCCTGAAGGTTCTTTCTTGAATTGAAGTCCCTGTTATAAAAACAGGGACTTCTTTTACTTTAAATCGGAATGTTATAAAGTTTCAGCTTATTGTATAATGTCTTGCGATCAATATTTAGAAGCTCTGCTGCTTTTGATTTGTTGTATGAAACCTTTTCCAGAATTTCAACAATAGCCTGGCGTTCTGCAGAACCTGCAATGGATTTCAATACACCTTTACTTTCATCAAGTTGAGTTCCCCCATTGGCATCCTCTCCATGTATTATTTCGTGAGGTAAACTATCGGGAAGTACTTCATCACCCATGGTTAACAATACCGATCGCTTCACTACATTGGCTAACTCGCGCAAGTTTCCATGCCAATAGTAGTTGCGCAAATATTTTTCAACATCACTTGAAAATGTTTTTACATCCTTACTTAAGGAAGCGTTAGCTTTCTTTAAAAAATAGTGAGCAAACACCATGATATCCTCTTTGCGCTCACGCAATGGAAATAATTGAATTTTAAATTCATTTAATCGGTGGTAGAGATCTTCGCGGAATCTACCTTCCTTCACAGCCTTGTTTAAATCTTCATTCGTTGCTGCAATAATGCGAACATCGATAGCAGTATCCTTTGTTGCACCGATTCGTTTTATTTTCCGCTCCTGGATTACGCGTAATAACTTAACTTGATTTTCATACGATAAATTACCGATCTCATCCAGAAAAATAGTTCCGCCATCTGCCACTTCAAAACTTCCTTGCTTATCGTTTATGGCACCCGTAAAAGATCCTTTCACATGGCCGAACAATTCACTGCCCGCAAGTTCCTTTGGCAATGCTCCACAATCAATGGCAATAAAAGGTTTATCACTTCGCTTACTGAATTTATGAACAGACTGTGCCACAAACTCTTTACCTGTACCTGTATCACCATGAATTATAACCGACATATCAGAAGGTGCAATCAATTCAACATGACGTTGTACCGTTTGAGATTGAACACTGGTACCTACAATAAAATCAGCAGTTGAAAGTGTTTCTCCCCTACCACTCTTTACTTTTGACTTACCTTCCTCGGCAGTATCTGCACCTGTGCTTCGTGTCTTGCTCTTTTCTAAGGTCTCACGAATGGTCACCAATAGTTCATCGGGAAACAAAGGTTTGGTTACATAATCATTTGCACCATACTTAAATGTTTCCACTGCTGTACGCACATCCGAATATCCTGTAATAATTATCACTGCTACAGAGGGAGAAAGAACTTTCATTTTCTGTAACAATTCAACGCCTGTGTAATCCGGAAGACGATAATCACACAACACAAGATCAAAATGATTGTTTTTCAACAACCGCAATCCATCTTCACCTTTGTGCGCTACCTCTGTTGGGTAATTGTTCTTTGCTAGAAACTTAGAAAGTGTAAGACAAATGTCTTTATCATCGTCAATGACTAATATGTTGGGCATGTTTACGAAGTTTATTAATGAATTTGGTTATACAAAGTTTACTGCATGAAGCGCATCGTTTATTGTTTTCTTTGAGAGTGGCTTTGCAACAAAAAGATCAGCGCCATTGCTTATCGCTCTTTTGGATTCGTTATCATATGCACTAATCATAATGATTCTTGAAGTTGGTTGTGTTTCCTTTAATTTTTTCACCAGAGTAAAACCAGAACCATCTGTAAGATTCAAATCAATGATATATAAATCAAAAGGATTAAAAGCCGTTTTCGATAATGCTTCCTTAATACTCAATGCATACTCCGCCTCGATGCCAATGCTCCTAATCTGTCTTGTTACAAGCGTGCAAATATCGATCTCATCATCCACTACCAATACACTTCCCATACTAAAATTTTATGCAAGCTGTTAAAAATTAACCTTATAATGTGGTATGCGATTCTTTTGCTTTCTTAGCTCCTCCTTTGTAAAGAAGGGGAAGAACACTTTAATGAGGATTACGATTAATCCCATAAAGACGGCATATCCAACTAGTAGAGCTGCCATTATTTTTACTAAGTCTACCATACCTATTTTGTTTAGTTGGTAAACGTAAAGGGAATAGTGTGCCACAATCCAGCTTCTAAATTACAGTGTTTTTGGCGATTCACGAGACGTTGAGCAACAGTTAAGGGGAAAAAATTCCACACTATGTGAATCATTCATCCTACACTAGCCATATTTAAAGCGTTTACCCACTGTTTTTAGGTTGGCATCAATATTACAAGCAGTAAGGAAATCAAATTCAAAATCAATATGGGAAACTTACTTTACCTTATCGCTGTCATCCTTATTATAGGCTGGTTGCTTGGCTTCTTCTACTTCAGTGCTGGTGCCGTAATACACGTGTTATTAGTAATAGCTGTTATCGCGATTTTGTTTCGCGTTATACGCGGTGACCGGCTCTAAAAAATTTATCCCCACAAAACCAAGTGGGGATATTTTTTCGAAACGTTCATTAGCCAGTAGAGTTATTAGATGGGTATTAATTACATCAATTAGTTTGGCCGTATTGCTGGTTCTTACGGGAAGCATACTTTCATATGTTGTTCAAAATAAGGCTGAGGAAGAATTTCGAAAAGTAAATGGAACATTTTCTTCATTAAGCATAAACCTATTTACACGATCCGTCACGGTTCGTAATGTAAATAAAGGATCAGGGATCGATTCATCCCAAACCAGTGCAACTATTAAGTACATTAAACTCAGAGGCATTCGTCTGTTCGACCTTCTGGTTTATAAACGAATTCATGCAAAAGAATTACAAATCGATAGTGGAAGTATTTCAATCGATCAATCTCAGAAAAAAGACACGACAAAATCACCTGGGTCTCAAAAAATATTTCCATTTGAAATAGAGAATATCATTATTCATAATGTATTTATTGAATTACAGCAAAATTCTACAACTCAAATTGAAGCACTGATTGATCTCCAATATGGAGCACTGAAGATTGACTCTATAAGTACAATTCAATCCACTGTAAAGTCTTCTTTCCATCATCTGATAGGTAATCTTTCCAAAATAAAAATTAAAAAGAAGAATGGTCTTTATACTTCGCAAGTTGATAAAATAGAATTCAACAGTAATGATCAATCCCTGTTCATCGATTCATTAAAGCTTATTCCAAATTACGGCAAGTATGAATTTGCTCACGTGCATGAAAAACAAGTTAGCCGATTGGATCTGAGTGTTCACAATATTGGAATTATGGGATTGAATTATCACAAGCTATTTGATAGTTTAATTTCAATTCAAAAAATTGCTATTCATGGAGCTAATCTTCATTCCTTTCGGGACAAAAGAGTTGCTTTCAAAAATGGATACATCAATATGCCCATGAGGAGTCTTGAAGAACTCGAATTTGCATTGGAGATTGATAGTATATTAATCGATAGTACAAAAATCATTGTTGAAGAATTTGCTGAACAGGCCATTCGTCCAGGCAGGATAAGCTTCTTGAATTTAAGCGCAACCATGACCCGGCTTAGCAACCGGTATTATGAGAACAAGCCTACGTATTCTCAACTCGATGCAAAAGCAAACATTATGGGCAATGGACGAATCTCTGCATCCTTTCGTTTTCCATTGGATGGCTCGCCTCTTTATTCAGCTAAGGGAAGTGTTTCTAATATGCCCTTAACAGATCTTAATCCCATCCTCGAAAACTCCGCTCAAATACGAATTGAATCAGGCATTTTAAATGAGTTGTACTTTAATTTTAACTATACAGACTACAAATCAGTTGGAACAATAGAAATTAATTACAATGATCTGCAACTAACAAAACTTAATTCTGACAAAGAGAAATCGGTCGATCGGCTAAATACAGTTTTGATCAATGCGTTTCTGAAAAAGACAAAAGATGAAACAACTGAACAGCGGAAAAGGATGGGCATCATTGATCAGGACCGCGATCGCCATCGATTTGTATTCAACCTGTGGTGGAAATCTATTCAGTCCGGTCTTAAGTCAAGTGTTTTAGGTAACGATAAAAAATAGATCTGCCTATTCTCTGATCGAATAGGTATCGATATCCATTATCTCAACACAAATTAAACCTTACCTTCAGAATGACGTCTAATTAAGACTTTATCAAAGTCTATATGAAACATAAACGTGGAAAATAATGCTCGCTTTAAGCCGAATTCCACAGTCCATCAAATACACAATGCCCTAAATAATCGAATTAAACAGCATATGCCAAGATACAATTTGGCATTATTGTTCGCTTATATGTTATACACAAATTAATAATCCTTATATGCAAAACATGATTATGGATGTAAAAGACAATGTAGGTAGACAAGGTAAGACTTCAATTCATCCTGATGTATATTCAATAACACACGATTTGCGTGCGCCACTGATGTCTATAAAAGGACTGATTAATTTATTAAGATCAGATTTAACAAAAGAACATTTTGATGCATACCTGATGTTTCTCGAAGCAAGTGTAGATAAGATGAATGATTCTATTTCTGAAATCATTGATCACTCAAAAAATAACAGAGACACGGAAATCCCTAAACAAGAAATTGATTTTTACGAAATCATAAAAGAATCACTGCAGTCGTTTAAGTATATGGAAGATATGGAAAGCGTACATATTACCATTTCAACCGAGGAATCAGGACTTTTTATTTCCGATCGTAAACGAATACTTAGTTTCTTTAACAACATGATTTCAAATGCTATTCGCTATCGCGATAGTTCAAAAAATTCCTATCTGCACATTGACATTTCATTTAATAAAGGAAATGCTATCATTACCTTTAAAGACAACGGAATTGGAATTGCTGAAGAATTTCAATCTAAAATATTCAATAAGCTATTTCGTGTAACGAATGATAATCGGGGCTCCGGTATAGGTCTTCACATTGTTCAAAAGAGTATTAAAACATTAGGAGGTAAAATTAAACTACAATCCATTTTGGGTGAAGGAAGCACCTTTACAATTGAAATCCCAAACCTTCTCAGCAGTAACTTAAGTGTGCATTGTGATTAGGAAGCCATTCCTTATGTTGTGTTAGGCTTAATCTCCTTCCTCCTTCTTTTCTGAACGCTCTCGTTGACGTTTCTCTTTTCTGGTTTCCTCTATTTTACGTGGTGTAAATTTTATGTTATTGTCAGTATTCATTTCAAAGGCCTTTACGAAAGCATTTTTATAAACATTCCATACCGTAGGCCATACTTTTGTCTCTGGATTATTCAGATCACCTTCTATTTCTACCTTAGTGGCAAATTGATCTTTCTTTTGATTTGAAAATACTTCTACAAAAAATCCAACAATAGATTGCCAAATTAAATTAAGTGGCTTCTGTTTGTCATTTTCCCAACTTACTATTTTAACATCCAGAGCAAGTGGTTTTACATATCCTGCTATCATTCCATCGTCAATTGCCAACTCGGAGTACACATTGAATACTCCTTTCTCAACATCTACTTTTGCATAGGCCAAAAAGAAATCATTCAATGCTGGCATATTAATAGACTCAAACTTCATATCAAGATCCAAATCAGGAATTTCTTTCAATACATTAATATCCATGTCAATAGTGAGTTGACCGTTACCTATTGAAATTGCAGTTGCTGTTATCTTAGAAGGCAATGCATCACTTTGCTCATCCACATTGTTTAAGTTTGTTGCTAGTAAATGAAGCTGCTTCAAATGAATATCAACTTGCGGTTTAGTAGTAAAGTCAAAAAAGAAAACAGAACCATTTTCAATTTCGAGTCTGTTGATTTGCAATGGCATAAGTCGCTTGATCGGCACAGTCCAATCCACATCTTCACCTGTCTGGTTAGTCGTGTTTCCTTCTCCATCCTTTTTATCACCACCGATAAAATTCACTTTGGGATTACTAAAAATTACCTCTCCAACAACTGATCCTTTAAAGATTGCATCCCATTCTATTGAAAGATCAGTCGATGGAATGTCGATAAACGGAATTTTCTCAACACCATCAACTTTAAAAAGTTTAAGTTCCTTGATAACATAAGCCCCTCGAATCAAATGAATATCAACATCCGATATTGAACCGGTATAACCCGGAATATCAGCCAATACCTTGTTTACAAATCGCGTTACAAAATAGGGCAGCATTAACCGAGCGATGACAAGGACCACCACAATACTTCCGATAATAATATACTTTCTCATTATTCCTTGAATTTTCATGATGCTTTGTTTCTATTTTAAAAGTGATTTTTCATTTGGTATCTCCACAACCTTAAATCGAACAGCATGAGCATACGGTTCAATGGGTCTTCCTGATTCTGTAGCATATACCGATGTTACCTCCGCACCTAATAAAAAAATAACCGTGGAGTAATAAACCCAGATAAGAATAACAACCAGTGACCCCGCAGCACCATACGCAGAATTAATTGGACTATTACCGATATAGAATCCGATAAGGTATTTACCTAAAGTAAAAAGAATCGTTGTAATGGTAGCCCCAACCCATACATCGCGCCAGCGAATCTTTGCATCAGGCAGAACTTTAAACATGAGCCCAAAAATAGCAATGATAATGAGGAGCGAAACAATAAAATTTACACCCGAAAGAATGTAGGTCGTTATTCCATCAAAGAACCTGGCTACTATATTTTGGAAAATGACCAAAAGGGTATCAATCAGTAACGAGACCAATAACACAAAACCAAGACTAATCACCATTGCAAATGATAAAAGTCTGTTGAAGATAAACTTTAGCCAACTTTTTTGCGGCTTGGATTTTATTCCCCACATACTATTTAAACTTGATTGAAGTGCCATGAATACAGTAGTAGCACTAAAGAGTAGTGTTCCAATTCCAATAACACGTGCAAGAAAACTATTCATATCAAATGTAGCGTTCTGAATAATTTTCTCAATTTGAATCGTACTTTCTTTTCCAATCAACGCACCGACTTGATTAAGCAGTTCTGTTTTCACAGTGTCTCGTTCGTAAAATGTAGCACCAATAGAGATCGCTATAATAAGAATAGCGGGAAGTGAAAATATGGTTGAAAAAGCAATGGAGGATGCATGCGAAAATGAATCGCCATTAAAAAAATTGAGAACTGTTTTTTTTGTTATGGACCATGAAATGGAAAGAAATTTTTGCATGCCTGTTTTTTTTCAGTGAGTTTACAATAAGCATACCCACTAATACTAAGTGTTTCAAGAATACTGACTGGGGTTGGGGTATTTAGATGAGTGGTGGTTGTGGAAAAAAATACACGTTCTAAATCCACATACTGCTTTTAAAACACTCAAAAACCTCCCTATTCAATTGGCACGATAATGACCAATATGATACGAAACCAAAGCAGATGAAAGCTGAAGACCAACCTTTCTATAAAAAACTAACATTCAATCTTCTCTCAATAGGAATACTCTGTGTTGCACTAATCTATGGTAGTGATTTAATAATGCCTTTACTGTTTGCCATTCTATTGGCTACATTATTACTACCCATCACAAGATTTTTAGTCAGAAAGAAATTTCCAAAATTCTTGTCGATCATACTACCTATTCTATTGGCTATGGTAGTAGGTGGTGGAATAATCTATTTACTTTCTTCACAAATTATTCATTTCATGGATGATCTTCCTGCTTTAAAGGCAAGATTCGATGAAGTGGGGTATTCCATTCAGAAATGGTTTAGAGCAAGTACAGATATGACCATACGAAAGCAAAATGTATATGTTAAACAAGCCGTAGATAACTTGAAAGAAAAGGCTCCGCAAATAGCAGGCGTTACGGTGGGCTCCATTACTGGAATTGTGGTCTATTTATTTTTGGTACCCATCTATACCTTTCTCGTTTTATACTATCGAGGTGTTATCAAGAAATTTTTAGTAAAAGTATTTAAGAATGGTTCGGAGGAAAATGTGAGAGAAATTTTAACACAATCAACAACCATATCACAACAATTCGTTAGTGGTTTAATGATTGAAACAACAATTGTTTTTGTTCTGAATACGGCTGGCTTCTTAATACTCGGTATTAAGTACGCAGTATTTTTAGCATTGCTAGCAGCATTGCTCAACCTCATCCCGTATGTTGGCATGTTAACCGCCAACATCCTATGCATGGTCATTACGCTGGTTACTTCAAATAGTACAAGTGAAGTTTTATGGGTAGGAGCAATCTTGGCACTTGTTCAGGTAATCGATAATAATATTACGATGCCACTCATTGTTGGAAACAGGGTTCGTATCAATGCATTGGCAACCATTATTGGTGTACTGATTGGTGGGGCGCTTTGTGGAATACCCGGAATGTTTTTAGCTATACCAGCACTTGCGGTTTGTAAAGTGATTTGCGACAGAGTTACGGAGCTAAAGCCGTGGGGAGAATTACTGGGAGACAGTACAGATATGGAACAATCAAATGGAAATAAGAAAAAAATAAAACAGGTAAACAATTAAATGATAATGATATGAACAATACAACCAAAATAGTCTTAGGTATGGCTGCAGCAGCCGCAGCAGGAGCCGCAATCGGAATGTTACTCGCTCCTGAAAAAGGTACAGATCTTCAAAAGAAAATTAAAGAAGGAGCAGAAGAGTGGCTGAAGGATTTTAATGGCTTGATCTCTACCGGTAAAGAAGTTATGAATCGGGCTAAGTCTTCAACAGAAGATGAAATTTACAATATGAGAAAAGGACTTGCTGAGTTAAAGGATTAAGAATCGTTAATACGTTAAGCAACAATTATGGAAGAAGAAAAAAATGATGGAGAGAAGTGGGTTGATGATCTAGGTAATCTTGTAGAAACCTATCGCAATCTTATTACTATCCGTGTTGTAGAGCATACTTCGCTTGGCGCTTCCTTGAGTGCACTGGGAATTTTATCACTAATCTTCCTCTTATGCATTCTACTTTTCTTTGGTTTAGGTGCGGCATGGTGGATAGGAGAACTGATGCAAAACAGAACCGCAGGATTTTTTATTGTTGGAGGGATATATTTTTTCCTGCTGGGTGGAATACTATTAATGGCGCGAAAATTTATAGTACCTCTTATTCGTAATCTTATAATCAAAAAAATATATGACCAGGATTAGTAATTATACTGAGTTGGTTGCCGAACGGATTAGACTTGAGGCTGAACTTCAAAGTCAAAAGTCTGTTCTGAAAACAGAAATGAAATTGGTTAAGGAAAAATTTGATCCGCTAATTGATATCATTTCTGCATTAGGCATATTCAAGCGAAAAGATAGCCGAACTTCATCATTGCTTAAAACGGGATTGTCTGTTGGCATTGATCTTCTTGTGCGCGATAATTTACTATCAAAGGCGAGTTGGATTGCGAGAACATTATTACCTGTCGTGTTGAAAGGTGTATCCAATCAATTGCTAAAGAAGAAAGCAACCTAGTTAACGTTCAGGGATTATCAGAAGTGTGACTTCCTTCAGTGGACAAATTTCTACGCCCGAAGAAAATCTTCTACAAGCATTCGTAATAGAACCTTCAAAACGGAACGAAAACATGGAAAATTGAATTGGCACAGTTGTGTAAATTATGTTCAAAAGAAAAGAAGTCTCACTATAAATCAATGGAACTCATGAGTCCCAAAGCAAAACAAGACAAGCCGAGAGTTAAAAAACCAAAGCCCAATCTTTACGGTCCTAATTCACCATCTCGAAAAAAGAGAGTTACCGTTAATCCGCTGGATGAAGATGGTGAGCCGATAGGAAGCTTCTATACAAAGAATGATGACAATGCTTTGGAAAATTGAATCTGCATGTTACATGTTAAACTAAACTCAATGATTATGAAAAAAAGAATTCTTATAGCAATTTTTATAGCCACCAGTGTAATTGCCCAAACATCTATAAGTTCTGCTCAGGCTGTAATGGCCAGTGCAAAAACTGACAGTTGGACTCTTATTGGATCGCGCACCGTAGACTATTTGATCGACAGGGATGAAATTTCGATTGAACCAAGTGTTTTTAATGAATTAAAATTCACGATAAAAAATGGTACGCTCAGTATGCACAAATGCACCCTTCACTTTGCTGACGGTTCAACAAAGGACATTGAATTTCCAGATGACGTTAAAGCCAGCACTGAACGCACTGTTGATATGAAGGGAAGTAACTTAAAATTAGATAAAGTTATTTTCTGGTACGACACCGATCACAAATCAGATGTGAAGGCTGTCGTTGAGGTATGGGGAAAGAAATAGGGATAATGGTTTTATAGGGCTATTATTTCCCCACGGAAGGCTTCTCAAAGAGAAGCCTTCTTTATTTTGTTGATCGAGAAATGATCACTATAGAAATCTAAGGTAAATTGAAATCATAAGCTGCACGGTTGAATCTTAAAAACACAGCCAACCCCAAGAGCAATTATACTGTGTTGTGAATCGATGGTTGTTTTTTTTCTGCCTTATCAAACCGTTTAATAAAAGAACAATGTTGACAAAACTCTTCAACCAGCACACCCTTTAAAAAACCATCTCTCATTTTTACAAACCGCTCACTGCTAACAATATCTTTTATTGATTGTTCTTTAACATTTCCTAAGTTAATAGCTGCGTTTTTGTCTAAGCAACACGGAACAACAGTACCATCGGCATGTATGCCAATATGATTGACCGCACCGTGGCAGCGACCTTGTGTACCTTGGTGTGGCAATGAAAAAGAAGGCCATTCAAAGCGAGAATCAAAATGCAAGTAAAGTCTGTTCCAAATGTTTTTGGATTTGATTGCTCCTGTCTCAATGTTTCTATTAATGCTGATATTGAAGTATGATTCTATCTTTACAAAAATATCTTCGTTATCAGAATCGTTGCTTTGCTGATTCCACAATCTGAAATTAGTATAGAGAGTTGGTCGTAGTGCGTGTGCTGATTTTGCAAATTCAAATATGGGTAACAGATAGGGATCTATATCCTTACCAGGAAAATTATCTTTAAAGGCTTGCAAAGAAAAATTGACTTGTCTTACGCAGCTTGAGTTTAAGATGCGCGCTGCATGTTTCTTAATCAGAATTCCGTTTGTAGTCAGATCGATTTGAGTATTATACTTTTCGCAAACATCCAGAATCTCTGAAAACTTAGGATGCGCAAGTGGTTCACCCAGCAAATGCAAACAGACAATCTCCGCCAATGGAGCAACCTCTTTCAGTATGGCCTCAAATTCATTAAGATCCATTACCTTCTTGTCTTTTTCCACCACAGGGCAAAAGGAACACTGCACATTACAAATATTGGAGATCTCCAGGTAGATTTTTTTGAACATGCTTCTTTATAATCTGAATTTCGTGTTGTGCCAAAGTTGAACGATCGCATTCACTTGCGGAACCGAAGCACAAAACTACAGGTATTTTTATTAATACTAATCTTCGAAATCGTGGCAATGTCTGGTGCTGAAAGAGGTTTACACATTACCAAACCTAATTTGTGCAAGATGTAATTTGACACAATTGACGATCCCAGGATTCATTTATTTCCAATCAAGGTAAACTCAGCGATTACTTTTGCAGCATCGAAATTAAAATAGAGCAGCTTTACGAGACCACGGTTATCCATATCCAGTGCGATATCAAAAGCCAAGTGATTTTTATTGCGATCACGGGATTACACATTTTGCAAACTTACACTCAGGCTTAGCAGTTACTTACCACTAAAGGTTATGATGATCCGTTGATATCGTGTAAGTGGCAAAGAGTTATTGTCGGTTGCTTCCAGAATCACGTGAATGGTTTGTCCATTTTTAGCATCTGCCGGTATAACAAACTCTGTTGAAGTCGATGATGGATTCTGAATTGCAATATCACCTTGATAGGTACCTGTTTTAAATTGCCACCATTTTAATGACACGGCATCGCCATCCGGATCGGATACAATTCCTTTGAGCAGAACCTTCTGCCCCGCGCGGGCCGAAACATTCAGAGGTCCTTCAATGCTTACTTTTGGCTCATGATTAGCATCTTGATATCGCGGTGTCACTGACCATTTAAGTCGTGATGCAAAATCAAGCTGTGCTGATGGCCAGAAGTTTGGAAAAGGGGGATCATTGTTAGTTTTTGTTGCATCCGGAAAAGTCATACCTACGCCTGGAGCAACTTGCTTTCCGCCCCATCCACCGTAAGAACCATTTTCATAGGCACGTAATCCATTGTCGAGCATGTTCATAAAGGTTGGATTGTCCCCTTCGCCCAGCCACGATCCTTTTTCCTGAACGGGCATCCAAACAATGTATCCCATCTTCTTCAGTTCTTCACTGGTATAACCTGACAACCCGAAGTAGTCGAAGATATCCCCCTTCACCATTTGCTTGCCATCTCCCCATACCCGGTAATATGATCCCAATGGTCCGCGACTGGTTATGTTCGCTGTCATCCAAGAAGCGGTTGTATAAACAAGATTCTCTGGTGTTGTCCTGAGTTGTAGGCCATACGAATAATTAGGTCCGCCTCCCATTTGCCGGTAATCAATTTCCGGCCAATGGATTTTGATGTACTTCGCATAGGTATCGTCCTGATCTAAAGATGGAAGCAGAATAACTTTATTCAGAACTTTAGCGCGGACAGCAGACCACTCCGTTGTTTTTTCATACTGATCCTGAATAGACTTGAGTGCTCGTGCGATTGTACTTTGCCCGCCCCATGCTGTGATATACAGTGGCTCGGGATTGTCATCCAGCATCAGCGACTTGATCAGGTCAGATCCCGGTGTATCCTTGGAGTAGTCCCCATCGAACTCAATATTACCAAACCGGATTTTTGATTTGAGCTCTGAGGGGGTCGGATAATTTGGATTGTGGATTTTTAAATTCGTATAAACTTTCTCGTAGTTTTCAACGATATCATTTATGAACCTCTCATCTTTTCCCCAGCGGTACGACTCGCAGGGACACAGATTTAATCCAAAGCGTGTGTACTCACGACCAGGAACCATAAATTTTGTTCCCTTGCCATCACCCGTCCAGTGGAATTGGCTGCTAGCATAGATGAGTCCTTCCACCTTGAAGTCTGTGCTATAGAGCAAAAAGCGAATAAGAGAATTCGAATCATCCAGTTCAGGATCTGCTGTAACAATGATACGAGGTTTGCTTTGGCCGATTGAATGAATTGCACTTGTGAATAAGAGAATGAATGCCATACCAATCCATCTCAAAACTGGCCAGTAGGATGAAGTCTTTTTCATTTGTATTGTCAAGTTAAAGTACAAAGTAAGCAATTTGGTATAGGTAGCACCAACTATATTGGGGTCGTGATTTCTACCGAAGATTATGCAACGCATAGCATCAAAAACTTACACTTCATGAAATTACCTTACTGTGTTCATTGCCAGATTTTAGCTAATTTGCAGAGTTAAGTGATTAGCCCCACTACTTTATAGTTATGCGTTTTGTCATTGTACTTTTCTTATTGATTTCAGTCCACGCTGTTGGCCAGAATGTTGAAGGTCTGAAGTTCATTCAAAACAAAGGTCAATGGAATTCCGATATTGATTTCCAGGCCCAGCTACCGGGCGGTCGTTTAGGTGTCTCTGCCAAAGGTTTTTCGGTTTTGCTTCTCGATATGGAAGAAATGGAACGTCACCATCTGTCAGGTCATGGGGTCATTAATGAATCCAATGGGCAAGAGGCAAATGAACCAATCAATGAACACTATTTCCAGATTAATCTTATTGGATCTAACCAACAATCAATGCCAAGAGTAGAACGGCAGTGGGATGGCCACTACAATTATTTTATAGGTAATGATACTTGTCGGTGGGCTACCAATGCATTGGCTTTTGCCTCTATTGTTTATCCTGATGTTTATAATGGAATTGATTTTCGGGTGTCATCCGTAGGGAATAACCTGAAGTATGATTTCATCGTTCGTCCGGGTGCTGATCCATCGCAGATCAAAATTGATTACTGTGGAGTATATGGCATTGAAAAATCGGATGATGAATCCTTGAAAATAAAAACATCAGTGGGTTCTCTCACCGAACTAAAACCATTTTCCTATCAGGCAGCTAACAATAGCAAACAATTGGTGCCTAGCGAATACAGGCTCAATAACAATATTGTTTCATTTTCTTTTCCTGCTGATTATGATGCATGTCGGGAATTAATCATCGATCCACTCCTCATTTTTTCAACCTATTCGGGCTCTACCGCTGATAATTGGGGAAGCACCGCAACTCCTGGTGAGCATGGCACGCTTTATTCAGCAGGTGTAACCAATCAAGGTGCCGGAGGATTTTTCCCTGCAACCGTGGGAGCATTTCAGACTACCAACCATGGAAGCTTTGATATGGCCATCATTAAATATGATTCAGCCGGAACTCAATTTTTGTACGCAACTCATTTGGGTGGTGTCAATAACGATTCACCCCAAAGTCTTGTAGTAGACAAAGCATCGGGTGATTTAATTGTACTGGGTATCTCCAGTTCTCCCGACTATCCCACAAGCGTTAATGCTTTCGATAATTCATTTAACCTTGGCACCTCTATTTTTAATCGCGTATTGAATACAACCGATCAATGGGATATTGTCATCACCAGATTGTCTCCCAATGGAGATCAGTTAATTGGTTCCACCTTTCTTGGCGGATCGGGCAATGACGGCCTGAACATTCCAAAACAATCGGGAGGTCCTCTTGTGGTAAACTATGGCGATGAGATGCGAGGTGATGTTATTACGGATGAGATTGGTAACGTGTATATCAGTTCAGTTACTTCGTCAAGCGATTTTCCAATCGTGAACGGATTCGATAATTCATTTAATGGCGGCAATACAGATGGACTTGTAGTCAAACTTGATCCTGATTTATCCTCTATTGTATGGTCGAGTTATGTGGGCGGATCCGGTTTTGATGCTGCATACTCTATACAATTTGATCACGATAAAAACCTTGTACTGGCAGGCGGAACAACCAGCACTAATTTTCCAGTAACGACTGGCTCCTATCAAGATTTTTTCAATGGTATTGTAGACGGTTGGATCGCGCGTGTTGCTGCTGATGGAAGTGCTATCGTGAATGCGACATTCACGGGCACTGCATCATTCGATCAGGTTTACTTTATAGATCTGAATGCCAATGGAGATGTCTTTTGTTACGGACAGACTGCCGGCCATATGCCCATAACAACAGACGTTTACAATAATGTGAACAGTGGCCAGTTTTTACAAAAGTTTTCTGCTGATTTAAGCACACTTGAATTCTCAACAGTTTTTGGTTCGGGATCTACCAATGGTTTGGTGATACCTAATATTTCTCCAACAGCTTTTTTAGTGAATGACTGCGATAACATTTATATGGCAGGTTGGGGCGGTTTTGTCAACTCAAGTTCCGAAACCGGTTTCTGGCAAAGCACTACGAGCGGTATGCCCATTACGAACGATGCCTATCAAAAAACAACATCGGGTTCTGATTTTTATTTTATTGTACTCAACGGAGATGCAACTCAACTAGTGTATTCAACTTATCTGGGCGGCAATTCTTCGAAAACACATGTTGATGGAGGAACCTCACGTTTTGATAAGTACGGTATCGTGTATCATGCTGTATGTTCAGGTTGCGGGTTTGGCAATGCAACCGGCCAGGCAACTTCAGATTTCCCAACCACGCCAAATGCAAAATCAAGAATAAACCGTAGTCAGAATTGCAATAATGCAGCATTCAAATTCGACTTGTCTTCGCTGAGAGCCAACTTCGAAACAAATAATTTAGCATTGACAATGCCCGGATTTAACAATGTTTGTTATCCTGATTCTATCG
Organism: Chryseolinea sp.; assembly: GCA_036787535.1. GTDB lineage: Bacteria > Bacteroidota > Bacteroidia > Cytophagales > Cyclobacteriaceae > Chryseolinea. The sequence continues at coordinate 3,168 of DAIQPD010000073.1, read as the reverse complement.
TATTTCAAAATCTAAGCACAGGAGGTAAAACGATTACCTGGGATTTTGATGATGGTACTGTGCTTGTGCAACAGGACACAGACGAAAGGTCGATCATTCATCAATATCAACAGGCAGGTGATTATAAGGTAAAACTGAAAATCACCGACCTCAGTACATGCAGTCAAACTGATTCTATAACGAAAGTCATCCATTATTTTAAAGAAAATATAATGGTTGGAGAGGATGGCTTTGTATGTGAAGGGAATACCTTTCAACTCACAGCAAGCGGAGGTGTGAGTTACAACTGGAGCACCGAAGATGGAACATTTTCATCTCAACAGCAGTCACCAATTGTTCAACCAAACATTGCAACATCTTACTTTGCTACGGTTGTAGATGAAAACGGCTGCTCCAAAACCGATACACTTAATGTTGACATCATTGAAAATGTTCGTGCGAATTTTCAAACCTATAATCTTGATTTTTCAATATCGGGTTTCAATAATGTTTGTTATCCTGAATTGATGCGATTTAAGAATCTCAGTGTGAATGCTGAAGAATACCTTTGGGATTTTGATGATGGCACACTCCTACCTCAAACAAAGAATGACACAATATCAATCATTCATGCCTTTCAAAAAGAAGGTCTTTATAAAGTAAAGTTGATAGCGATTAATTCGAATACCTGCAATAAGGCTGATTCCATAACAATACCGATCAACTATTTTAAAGAGAAAATTGCTGTGGGTTATGATGTTGAAATCTGTGAAGGTACATCCTATCAATTAAGTGCCAATGGGGGAAGTGTATTTGCCTGGTCTACTGCGGATCATTCCTTTACATCGTCTGATCCCTCGCCCATTGTTCAACCTGCACACACTACACAGTACCTTGTTACCGTAGCAGATGTGAATGGTTGCGTAAGGAAAGACACGATAGAAGTAGCGGTATTGGAAATTGGTGAATTAAAATGGAAGCATTTTATAGAAGGTAATTGTATTGACCGACCTACTGTGATTGTTCAAAACCTTATGCCACCAAGCGAAGATGTCGTGTTACATTTCGATTTTGGCGATGGCACTACCTCTGAAGAGAATGAAGTTGAACATACATATAGCGAAGACGGACTTTACATGTTAAAATTTATTGCACAAAATAAATTCTGTTCCAGTGAACAGGTTGTTGAATTACCAATTTATAAATTATTGGTTCCAAATGTATTTACTCCTGAAGGCTCTTCGGGCTACAACGATAATTTTGAAATAGGTTTTGGCCCCAACGTGATTTCCCCAGATGGACTGATACTACAATTGATTGTGGTTGATCGGTGGGGTAAAAAGGTTTTTGAATCTCCGGATTATAAAAACAATTGGAATGCAAATGGTCTGGAAAGCGGTGTATATTTTATTCATTTAAAAGTTGGAGACCTGGCAGTTTGTAAAAACTGGTTGCAAATATTAAAGTAATAAACGTCATCGTAACAAAGTATTATCAAAAAGGTAAAAGTTAATTTAGGTAACACCGTTCTATAAAATAGTTGTACCATGCTCAAGCGAGTTATACTCATCATACTCTTCAGTCTTTCAATGAGTCAGCTGATGGCACAGAGAAGTGCGGCTGCTAAAACCACAATATCCCCAAGCTTTGGAACAAGTAAAATTTATTATGCTAATCGCAATGAGCCGGCACGTGCTATAGAATTTAAGGAGAGAACGGTTGCTACCTCCTATTTCCTCACCAACATCAACCAGTATTTTAACATCCCAGGTGAATTCACTTTCGTAGAAGTAGAATCCAATACCGATCAACTTGGAATGCGCCATCACCTGATGCAAGAATATTATAAAGGTATTCCGCTAGAGGGAATGATGTATCGCGTTCATGAGCGGAATGGTTTTATAACATCAGCCAATGGTAGAGCTGTGCGAAATGTTAATCTGGATACACATATTACTTTAAATGAAAAGGATGCTTTTTATAGGGCCAAACAATATCTTAATACAAAGGATACAACTGTCAGACAGGGAAAAAAAGTGATCGTATCAAAGAACTTTACCTTCATGCCTGAAAGTTTTTCCATAGCATTTCAATTCGATATCGATGTGTCGTTTATCGAACGATGGAGAATTTCCATTGATGCACTTAATGGGCAATTAATCAATAAGGTAAGTTTAGTGAACACATGCTTTAAGGAAGAGGTACCACCTCTACTTCCGTTTAGTACTGGAACAGGATTATCAAGCTATTACGGAAACAAACCTTTCAAAATTGAAAAGTTTTCTGATGGTTCTTCACGAATGGTGGGACAAACGAATAATGGCGTAAGCATTGCAACATATGATTTTCGAAACAAGCCAGCGATTGAATTGGCTTGGGGTATTTCCTATGGTTTTGATTTCTATTCTTCCGACACCACGTATAACGGTTCGTATTATAAAACTGCGGTTTCGGTTCAATGGGGTATAGAGCAGGCTTACGAATATTACCTGGAAAAGCACAACCGGAACAGCTTCAATAATGAGGGTGCGGCTATCAGGTCGCATGTGCATGTTGGCAATAATTATAACAATGCTTTTTGGACTGGCTCGGAGTTGGGGTTTGGAGACGGCAGCAATAACAACCCCTTGGTTGAACTTGATGTAGTGAGTCACGAACTGACACATGGTGTAACCCAGTACGAGGCAGGCCTTCAATATTACAGGGAGTCTGGAGCACTCAACGAATCGTTTTCAGATATTATGGGTAAAGCGATTGAGTTTAGTGTATTCGGTGACACTGCTACCTGGCTACTCTCCAAACATTTTCGTGATGGTGGACTACGCGATTTTAGTAACCCCAATCTTCAAGATCAACCCGATACCTACCAAGGAGATTTGTGGTTCACTGGTGATGAAGATAACGGTGGTGTGCATTATAATTCAGGTGTACAAAATTTTTGGTTTTATCTTTTATGTGAGGGAGGCAGCGGAGTAAACGATAATCAATTAAACTATTCAGTTAAAGCCATTGGAATAGACACGGCAGCAAATATTGCATACCGCAATCTTACAGAGTATCTGACCTACTCTTCTGATTATTTTGATAGTCGGGTTGGATCACTATTAGCTACGGCTGATTTATATGGTAGAAATTCTGTTGCCTATCAGGAAGTTGACAAAGCCTGGGATGCCGTTGGCGTGATCAATG
>DAIQPD010000286.1:0-3980 GCA_036787535.1 Chryseolinea sp. | reverse complement strand
ACCTTTTGCTCACGGGCAAAGTTTATCATTTCAGTTACTTGCTTCGTATTTAAAGCCAATGCCTTTTCGCAGAGCACTGCTTTTTTATGTTGAAGACAGAGCAAGGTATGTTCATGGTGAAATCCGTGCGGTGTAGCAATGTAGATCACATCGACATCCTTGCAAGATGCCAATCCTTCATATGTGTTAAAATTTAATGGAGCATTATACTGTTTTGCGAACGCAGCTCCTTTTTCCACCTCGCGTGATGCTATGGCCACAAGTTCTGCATCTTCAACCCATTGCAGATCAGCCGCAAACTTATTGGCAATTTTTCCGCAGCCCAAAATTCCCCATCTGATTTTCTTTTTCATCTACCTGTTGTTTATGCTACATTAGATTTTAGTGTATGCTTTTTGAAAAGCCTTTCTACCCTGCTCAATAATTTCGTTTGCACGATAAAATTCAAACACACCACATGCGTCTCGCGATATGTCCACAACGATGTCGGGTTTATGAACATCGATTGTTAATTCTGTAAGGCGGTCTTGTGTCATGTCAAACGACTTGTTGAGTAAATCAAAGAAGCCGAATTGCTCAACTCTATTTTCAGAGCTTAAAAACTGAGGCAACAAAGCAATCAACATTTTTTGATAGGCAGCCATTTCTTTTCCTTCCTCAACAACAGGAGAATTTGCTTCCACTGGAGTATTGGCATTGAGGTTTACCGCTACAACCACATCACCCTCTTCCGGATGGATTACATTCAATGGGAGTGGATTTAAAACACCACCATCCACTAATTGTGATCGTCCTTCCATTACGGGAGTAAATACAGTTGGTATAGCAATGGACGCGCGCAACGCTTTAAATAAACTACCGGATGTGTAGTGAACTTCACGTTTCTTCATCATATCTGCCGCTACTGCAGTAAAAGGTATTTGGAAATTTTCAATAGTATGATCTCCAATTAATTTTTCGATTTCTTTAAAAACACGTTCGCCCTTTACAAAGCCTTGAGATGAAAATGCAAAATCGAGCAGCCTGAACACATCCAATCGTGAAAGGCCAATGAGCCAATGCTTATACTCCTGTAAATACCCTGCACAATAAATACCTCCAACCACAGCACCCATTGAACATCCCACAACTTCTTTGATGGAAAATCCTTCTTTCTCTAATTCTTCAATTACGCCAATATGCGCCATACCTCGTGCTCCTCCACTACCTAATACCAGTCTGACGTTCCTCATTACCACAGATTATTCTTAAAGATATAGAACAGAATATTACGAATATATTTTATTCCTGGCTTCACGAGGGAAATCGTCTTTAAAGAGTTTGAGATGCTTTCCTGTTAGCACTTTTTTTGTTGTTGAACCCGTACACAAACAGGTGACTCCTCTGGAGTCAAATAAACTAACAAATAAATTCTACAAACAGATTGCTCCTCCGGAGCAGCGAGCAGCAAACGATTAAAAATTATCAAATCAATTTAAAACAATCAATAATTATAAAGTTAAAAGGCGATTTTCCTGATGTCTTCACGGATACCTTAGAAACTCGCATAGTATGATCGGAAAATAATCACCTCATGTTGATACCTGTTGATTATTCTATAACTCAAATATTGGGCAATAAAAAAGGGTGAGGTTAACAACCCCACCCTCTTAATCATTTACTATTATTACTTACTCCTTCATAAACTTTTTGGTAATGCGTTTACCATCAGCCTGCTGAATTTGTATTAAATAGAAACCTGTTGTTAAGCCGAGTTTAACTGTACTGACAGTATAGTCACGGAAAGTTTCTGCTGTTCCATCTTTTAAATGAACGGATTGCCCTTGTGTATTGATAATGTTTACGGATACATTTCCTTCCACTTTACCTTCGAGCTTGATGTGAAGATCATCTATTACAGGTACTGGGTATATCGTCCATGAATATTCCCCAAATTCCTGAACTTGCATTTCTTCCCTCTCATTCTCGGATGAAGCACTACCTGATCGCGCATTAGCAACCGTTGGATCTTCTCCATTAATAACCTGAAAATGAATTGTAAGAGGAGTTCCTGCTGGTCCCCATGCATGGTAACTCAAGTATGGAGTTGCTGTTAATGTATAGCTTCCAGGACTTGCCGGCCAGAAGGTATCGCTTCCGTCTGCATTACCTTTTAAGGCAAATGGCGAACCGTTATCAATTCGTGCTATAGTTCCGTTGAGCGTAAACTTAACACTTCGTATAGTGCTGCTACCCGTATTGGCTACAATATTAATCTTGTTGAATCCAGATTGACTAATATCAATTACTCCTCCATCTTCAAGATCAAGCAACTTCGTGCCGCTTCCACTCACAACATCAAAATCAGTTACCGCTACAGAATTAATTACTCTAATGACACCCATTTTAACCTGACCTCCGTCACCATTTCCGTTGCTTCGTGTAAAGCCTTGCGCAGTAATGGAATGATCGCCTCCACTCAATACAGGTATTAGCCATGCGTTAATGGTGTAATATCGAGAGTTGTCAGTATTTGTATTCGAACCATCCAATGTAAACTTCACACTTCCAACAGTGCCTGGATTTGTATTGGCACGAATCGTATATTTTGAAATCAGCGGATCGGCAATATCAATTGTTACTGTGTCTTCAAAATTCTGAAGGACTGCTCCTGTCTGGAAGTTTATGAGACTGAAATTTTGAACACCATATGGTGTTACCTTTAAGTTAAAGTTTTCAGTTGCAATACCTCCGCGACCGTCTTCAGCAACAACTGTAATCTCATAATCACCAGCATCGCCTATTAATGGTTTTGCTGAATACGAAACCAATCCGTTTTGCATATTTGTCATCGTGATGAAATCAGGAGCGTTCTCCAATCGCACAACAACAACTGAATCATCAGCATCTGTGGCCGTAAAGGAAAGGTTCAACGTTCCAAGCTCGCGAACTGCTTTGTCATATGCAGTTGCTAATACCGGTGGAAGATTTGGTAAAACGACAAGCGTAACTGGCACCGATACATTTGGTGTTGCCGGATCATTGCTTGAAATATTTAAAATCTTACTATAGGTTCCAGGCTCAACATCCGTTGCATCGAAATACAAATTAACTATTGATGAACTTCCAGAAGCTGCGCTACCCGATTTAGGATCAACCGTTAGCCATGGTGCCTGAGCAGGACCATCCAGAATATAAAAGTTATCAATATCCAAAAGTTGTCCGGCATCCTCCATTAATGAGAAGATAACAACTTGCTCTATCTCATCAGCGAATCCGCCACCCGTAAATATTGGTGAGCCATTTACATAAACAGTAAATTGATGCGTACTCGCTTTATTCTCAATTCTAAAATCAAAATATCCATCAGGAAGTGTTCCAGCGATTGGTTGATAATAAACATTTCCGACACTGTCTTGAACAAGAGCACTCAAACTTCCGTCTGGAGCAATTTGAAAACGGGTGTTAACGCTTCCTGCTGTAGGCGATTGAGGAATGATCTGCCATGTAACACCAGGATCAAGATCTAATTTCATAGAGACCGTTGATACATCATCGCTACCTGGTAAAACAAGTGGTGAGAATGCAAGTGATTGACCAAGTCCATCCGCTAGTCCACTAAAATGTTGTGATCCCGATGCTGGGTTATAACTCTCTATAGTCCAGTTGCTGTATTGACCAACCCAATTATTCTGACCATTAATATCGCCTGTTGCAAACTCTTCAAAGCCTGTAGAATAGATATCCATGCCTGCATGTTTCGCTATTGAATTCTGAATGGCTTTGGTATCAAATAAATTTAAAGTTTGCTGCGAAGGCGTAGTGCGTTTCTCTGAAGATTCTCTTCTCGCCTGTACAATTCCAGTTGAGGTTGGTATTGCCACTTCGGTAACAGAATATTGCAAAGCGCTTTCACCAGAATTTGAAACGGTAAGAATACGTTGCGTAGTTAATTGGTCTGGCAATTCGACATAGAATGAATCCGGATCAACAGAAATTAC
>DAIQPD010000072.1:0-19520 GCA_036787535.1 Chryseolinea sp. | reverse complement strand
TACGGAAGTTGCTTTGGATGAAATTAAGCTCAACAATATTTGAGTTTTCGGGTTTAGGTATTAAGGCTTATTTTTAGCCTAAAATAGAACCTCGAAATGAAAAAGAATTTCTCCATCCTCGCCATTACACTGCTATTTCTGGCAGCATTTAGTTTTTCTGCGGAAGCTCAATTTGTAAAACCAGATACGCTTTCACGTTGGAAGAAAAAGTTAGTGTTTAATCTCAATGTTAATCAGGCCGCGTTCTCTTCAAACTGGAAAGCAGGGGGAATAAACTCCATTGGTATCAATGGTCTTTTTAATTATACTGCAAACTTCAAGGACGGAAAACGTTCATGGGATAATCAGATCGGTTTCATCTACGGATTTGTAAACAACTCTGGTCAGGGTCAACGAAAAACACTTGATCGTGTATACCTTGATACCAAGTATGGTTATGAACTGAATAAAAATTGGGGGATATTCACTTCACTTAACTTTCTTTCACAATTTAGTGCCGGTTATAAATATGAGAAAGATATAAATGGAGTAGAGCAATCTATTTTAATTTCTGATTTCTTGGCGCCTGCGTTTATTACATCTGCCACTGGTTTAGAGTATCATCCGGTTGATTATTTCTACGTTCGTATTTCCCCTTTTGCTCCTCGTGTTACAATTGTGAGAGATAATAATGGAAGATTTGATGCAGTTGATCCGGCAGCACCTTACGGTGTTGAAGTAGGAGAGTCTACTCGTTTTGAGTGGTTGGCTTTTCAATTGACTTCAGAGTTTACCAAAGACATTGCAAAGAACCTCAATTTGAAAGCCCGTTACCTGATGTATGCTAACTATGAGACGCTGGAATTAAAAACAATTGACCATCGCCTTGAAGTAATGATCAATGCAAAAGTAAATAAATTCATTACCGTTGGCTTGGGTGGCATTTTGCTTTATGATTATGATCAGGATGCTGGCGCACAATTCAGCCAGCTCTTTAATTTTGGATTTGCCTACAGCTTCCAGAACTACGAAGAGCCAAAATAACTTCAAACAAAAGCCCGGATGAGACCGGGTTTTTTTATGCCCTCTTAACTTGATCAGAATCAAAGTAAGGCAATCACCTTATTATCTTACTTTTACTTTATAAACTTCTTTTTATGTCGAAAGAAAAATTCATTGAAGCGATAAATAAATCATATACCATTAAAGGTGCATCCATCTACCTTGGTGCGGGTATCTTACAAGGAGAGATTATAGCCGATGCAAAAGTTAGTCTTCCCCTTCGGATGATGACACGGCATGGTTTGGTTACTGGTGCGACAGGGTCGGGTAAAACGCGAACACTTCAATTAATTGCTGAACAATTATCGGCAGCCGGAGTACCTGTTTTTATGCCGGATATGAAAGGAGATATTTCGGGCATATCGAAAGAAGGTATTGCAAACGATAAAATAACAGAGCGAGCGACAGCATTAGGAATTAATTTTACCCCCTCTGCTTTTCCAACTGAAATTTATTCCTTGAGTGGAAAGTTAGGAGCGCAAATGCGTGCAACCGTAACAGAGTTTGGTCCGATATTGCTCAGCAAGATTTTAGAATTGAATGACACTCAAACCGGTGTGTTGAATGTATTGTTTAAGTATTCAGATGATAAAAAATTACCTATTGTTGATTTCAGTGATTTAAAAAAAGTTCTCAATTACCTTACGGAAGGACCGGGAGCAGCCGAGATAAAAAATGATTACGGTAAAATTTCTTCAGCGACATCTGGAACGATTTTGCGTAAAATAGTCTCTCTTGAACAACAAGGCATCAATCAGATTTTTGGTGAAACTTCTTTTGAGGTAGATGATCTTTTTGAAAAGGTGGATGGAAAAGGAGTAATTAGTTTGTTGAACGTTTCGGATGTTCAAAATCAACCGGCCGTATTTTCTACTTTCTTACTCGCACTGTTGGCAGAACTCTATCAGCGTTTGCCCGAAGCCGGAGATTTGGATAAACCCAAATTGATTTTCTTTTTGGATGAAGCACATTTACTTTTTAAAGACGCTCCAAAGGCATTTATGGATCAGATCGAGCAGGTAATACGATTGATCAGATCAAAAGGTGTAGGTATTTTCTTCTGTACACAAGTAACACAAGATGTGCCGGCTTCGGTATTATCTCAATTGGGAAATAGAGTGCATCATGTTATTCGTGCCTTTACACCCAATGATGCAAAGGCATTGCGAGAGACCGTAAAGACTTTTCCGAAATCAGAATTTTATGACCTGGAACAACAGTTCACACAACTCGGAACAGGTCAGGCTTTCATAACGGTTCTCAATGAAAAAGGAATTCCCACCGAGACAGTAGTGACACACTTAGCTCCTCCTGCTTCTGTTATGGGGCCATTGGATGAGGGTGATTACAAACAACTTTTAAATAGTTCTGACTTTTATAAGAAGTATAAGGATGCAGTCGATCCGAAGAGCGCGTTTGAATTATTGAACGATCGCATCACGCAGCAACAGGAAGAGAAGGTAGCCAAAGAAGAATCTGAACCTGCATCGCGATCAACCTCCAGGAAACAAGAGAAGTCAACCTTTGAAGAGGTAATCTCGTCACCCGTTGCCAAACAGGTAGGTCGGGAATTAGTACGTGGAGTTTTTGGAGTCTTGTTCGGAACGACTACAAGACGATCAACGAGCAGAAGAAAGGGAGGAATTTTTTGAATAAAAAAAAGTCCGACTTGATGAGAAGCCGGACTTTTTTATTGAATTGTTTTCTATGACTGATACGCTGGCTTATGATCATGATTCATGCCGGCATTTGATTCTATTTCCCTGATAACTTTATCAGCGCGTTTCTGCGCCAACTTCTTTTTGTATTCAAACCATTTCTCTTCGCTCACTTTACGCATAATGTTGTCTATGGTGCGTTGTACGGTAAGATTCCAGACGCCCTTCAATGTCATTGGTATTCCATGGGCAAGCGTTCGTACAGAAAGACCGAAGCCGCCTGTAACATATTCGATGTGATGCCAGTAGCCGCTTGGCATGAACAAGGTATCACCATGTTCTAAAATGGTGGTAACACCTTTAACATATTTCAATCCCGGATAGGTATCAAAATCAGGATGATCAATATCGACAGTGGAGTGAACATTAAAAGGTAAACGATACAAAAGTTTGGATTGAGAAGGAGCGAACAATACCACTCTTTTCTTTCCATGGAATTGAGTGAGGAAAACGTTACTCATATCAATATCCTGGTGCATCCGTGTAATGGATTTTGGCGGACCAAAAAACATGAACGGAATTTTCACATATCGTTTCACAATATCAGGATATCCAAAATCTTTTAGCAACTCAGGCTTATGTTTGAAAACCGGAAACAAAAACAGGCGCAAATCGGTTGGCTCACGCTCAATCAAGGCAAGGTATTCATCAAAACGCATGGTTGCATTTGGAATCTGAAGCGTTTTCGAGAGATCTTCCTTTCTATTTCCGAATAACCCCACTTCAATATCGCCCATCGATTGCTTGAAGAAATCCATGGTCCATTTTGTATAAGCCGGATATTGTTTCCACAAACCGCGCAAAACTACCGGCTTTTGTGGCTTGTAGTACTGTTTAAAGAATTCTTCCCGACTAATCGATGTGCCGTCTACAACGGGAATGGGCGTCTGTATATCAAGTGCCATAGGTATCGTTTCTAAAACTTCACAAAATTAAGGGAACATTCAATTTGAGCAACGCATTGAATTCGAAATTATTTTACGCAAGTGTGTGCTGAGGGTTCAGTTAAAAGTCGGTATCAAGCCCTAATCGGTCTTTCATCTCTTTTAATAACGGGTTTTTTTCCAAAAGGAAGTCAAATTTGTCACGATCGGTATATTTCATTTTCTTCTGATCCATTTCGCGAAGCTCCCCGGTGAGGTTAATTGAATTGTTTTTTAGCTTTTCACGTAAGTAAGTGGTTAGTTCACTTTTCAAACCGGTCAACATGGTTTCCTGAACAGGATTAAGCAAATGAACAACCACTTGCGTTTCCTTTAGCTCAATGGGCTGTGACAACATTTGAAATTCTGCCTGGAATTTTTTCCGTTGCTCAGCAAAATCTTTCCAGACAAGTTGAAGGGAGTCAAGTGTAAAATCCTGATCAGATTCCCTTTTAATTTCTAATGTGGCTTTATCTTCTTCTTTCTTCGGCTCAACTTTTAATAAGTTGGTAAGCTTAACGGTTGTCTTTGGAGCAGTTTTGAATCTGGACTTTTCAGCAAAATCAGGTTTTGAAGTAACGGTCGGAGCAACAGCAGGGGAGGAGGATGTATCCGCAATTCTAGACTTTACTTTTTCTTCGCTTGATGGAGCAGAAGCCTCGGACGTTTCAGCTTCTGATTCTTCAGATGCTACACTACTTTTTTTTTTAATCCATCTTGTTGATGGTTTACCTGGTCAAGCTGAAGCACTGCTCCAACATGGGCCATCTTCATCAGCGCAAGCTCAACGGAGAGCCGCTGATTTTTGCTGCTCTTAAAATGAATGTCGCATTGGTTGCCAATGTTTAACCATGTGAGCAACAAGGAAGGTGATACCGCTTTTGCCTGTTCAGCATATTTTCTTCGCACGCTATCCGGAACTTCCATTAATTGTGTGGTGCGTTCATCTTGCGACACTAATAAATTTCGCAAGTGTTCGCTCAGGCCAACGATAAAGTTGTGTCCGTCAAAACCTTTTCGCAGTACTTCATCCAATAATAACAAAGGTTGGGTATGATGTTTTGCACGTAAAGCATCTACCACCTGGAAGTAATAATCATAATCCAGAATGTGGAGGTTGCTTAAAGTATCTTTAAAGGTAACGCCCTTGCCGGCAGAGTAGGTCACCATCAAATCAAAAATAGAAAGCGCATCGCGTAAAGCGCCATCTGCTTTTTGCGAAATTAAATGCAGGGCTTCAACTTCGGTTGGAATGCTTTCGGTATCAGCAATCTTTTTTAAATGATTGGCGATATCACTGATTTGAATTCGATTGAAATCAAAAATCTGGCAACGCGAAAGAATGGTTGGAATTACCTTATGCTTCTCAGTCGTTGCTAAAATAAAAATGGCATACGATGGCGGTTCTTCCAAAGTCTTCAAAAATGCATTGAAGGCAGCGTTGGAAAGCATGTGAACCTCATCGATGATATACACTTTAAAATTTCCAAATTGAGGAGGGTATCGAACTTGCTCAATCAGGTTACGGATATCTTCTACTGAATTGTTTGACGCGGCATCCAATTCAAAAATATTGAGCGAATTGGTATTTGCTTTTTCTTCAAACCCATTGATGAGGCGTGCAACAATCCGCGCGCAGGTAGTTTTACCTACACCACGCGGTCCGCAGAACAAAAGTGCCTGCGCCAGTTTATTATTGTCAATGGCATTTTTGAGCGTGGTGGTAATGTGCTCCTGGCCTACTACTTCATCGAAGCCAGTGGGGCGGTATTTACGAGCCGAAACAACAAAATTTTCCATCGGGGTGAAATTAGTAGTTAATCGTTAATGGTTAATCGTTAATCGAATAATTCCTGATTTTTTTATACATGAAATTATAATGCCGTTTAGTTAAACCTTTCTTGATGGCCTTCTCCCAATGAAGCGGAACAAGCTGATTTTTCCCCATCCAGAAGTGAGGATGTCAGCGGATATTAAGTTAAGCACATTGAATTGTCCTGTTTAAAACCATCAGGCCCTACATAAGATATACGATGGCTTATCGTATATTTGTCTTAAATTAATTTGATATGAAAATAACAGCCTTGCTTCCAGATGAGATTGTTAATGAGGTAAAAAAATTAAGCGGTGGAAAAAATATTACTGAAAGCATCCTCATTGCTTTACAGGATTACATTGCCCATCAAAAAATCCGAAAATCCATCCAAAAGGTAAAGGATAAACCACTTCAATTTAGAGATGACTTTACAGCCGAAAAGGTACGTTCATTAAATCGTGAGCTTTGATTGTTGTAGACACTTCAATTTGGATTGATTTTTTTCGTAGGGTTGACCCGATTTTAGAAGAGAAGCTAATAGAATACCTTGAACACAGACAGATTTATGGTGTTAGCGTAGTCTTCGGAGAACTTCTTCAAGGTGTTCGTGACGAACAGGAAGAGAAATTGATACTTGAATATTGGAAGAACTTGCCGAAAGCAAATGAGGACAGTTTGTTTATCGATGCGGGTAGACTATCATTTAAACATAAATTATATTCTAAAGGTGTTGGGCTCATTGATTGTTTCATAATTGCAGCTGCAAAATCCAGCCAATCCGAAATCTGGACACACGACAAGAAGCTTTTGCAAGCCTATCAATTGGTACGATGATTCTCCGAAACTTTTTTAAGCTTATATTTGTCTCCCTTTTGAATTCCACACCCGTGAAGCTCAGAAGTGTTCTTTGAAATTGAAAGAAGTTAAAGTTCCCGTTATCTTGGTGTATGGTGCATTACCATCAACGAATAACGATTAACCATTAACCAATTTCTGGGGTCGACCGGTTTTGACAGGATGCGTGATGACGTGTGCAAGCATGCAGGCTCATGGAATGAGAGCCTTGAAAGATAGTTCCAAACCATACTTGGCGAGTCTAACTACGCCATGGCTGCTTAATTTATCCGATAGGGTAAATTAGCCTCGTCCCGATAAGATCGGGAAAGCCATCATCGCTCAGCATTGTAGTTTTGCAGGTGCTGATGAGCGGTGTCGTAATGCAGAACTGCTCCGTGTGATGATACTAAGCACGGTTAAGACAAGTAAATAAGGAGTGGTTTAGGTTGTTGCCTGCCTTGCTGTTCCCGACAATCAAAGTCAACTAAGCATGTAGAAAGTACGTCTTTATCTTCTCTGGACGAGGGTTCGATTCCCTCCGACTCCACTCTATCACTATCAAACAAAAGTAAAAGCTCGAATCCGTAATGAATTCGAGCTTTTTTGTTTTATAGACCTATCAAATCATTCATCTTTTCGCAGCCGTTAAGGCGGAAATTCGGTGCACTTGAAAATTGAAAAACTGAGTGCACCGAATTACACCAAAAGCTCTTGAATATCAATGAGTTCAGAAACTGCACATCTTGAATTCGAGAGTAGAAAAAATCAATTTTCTAACCTTATTCGGTGCACTTTATGAGCGACATGATCAAAGTTCTTTTCTATGTCAGGAAATCAAAAACAACAACTACTGGACTATCTCCAATTTACCTTCGCGTAACAGTTGATGGTCAACGTTTTGAAACTGCATCATCACGCTTTATCGAAATGAGTAAATGGTCACAAGACGCGGGGAAAGCAATTGGAAGCACGAAGGAAGCGAAGGAACTCAATGAATTTTTGAATGTCTTAAGAGCAAAAGCTTTTGATATTCAGAAAAAACTAATCACGCTGGGAGTCACAATAACATCAGAGATATTTAGCAAGCAATGGCATGGAGTAAAAGAAAAGCCGCGCATGTTGTTGGAAATCTTTCAGCACCACAACTCACAGGTGAAAGAATTAATTGGTCAGCAATATTCTGATTCAACATTTAAGAGATATGAAACATCGCTGGAGCATACTCGAAAATTCATTGAAGCATATTTTAGTGTTTCGGATCTTCCAATTAATCAATTGAATTATCAATTTATTACCGATTATGAGTTTTGGTTAAAGACTAAAAGAAATTGCAATCACAACAGCACGATAAAGTATCTCACCAATTTCAAAAAGATTATACACATCTGTATTAAAAATGCCTGGCTTGATCGAGATCCTTTTGTTGGATACAAGATGACAAAACGCGAAGTTGAGCGACCGTACCTTACTCAAGAAGAAATTGACGCAATATCAAACAAGAAAATTCTGGTGCCACGAATTAACCAAGTGCGAGACATATTCCTATTCTGTTGCTACACGGGCCTTGCTTACGTTGATGTGAAAAAGCTGAGCCGGTCAGAAATTTCAGTTGGTATCGATGGCGAGAAGTGGATTTTCACACATCGGCAAAAAACTGAAACAGCAACCCGGATTCCACTGCTGCCGAAGGCACGAGAAATTCTGGAGAAATATAGTAGTCATCCTCAGTGTTTAAGTCAAGACCGACTATTGCCAGTGCTTAGCAACCAGAAAATGAACAGCTACTTAGAAGAGATAGCAGACCTTTGCCGAATTACGAAGAATATGACAATGCATACTGCACGTCATACGTTTGCGACTACCGTTACGTTAACGAACGGAGTACCTATTGAAACCGTTGGTAAAATGCTTGGCCACAAGAATCTAAGAACGACACAACACTATGCTAAGATCTTAGATCTGAAAGTGAGTCAGGACATGAATATCCTTCGGTCAAGAATGTCATTGCCACAAATCAAAAAAGAAGCTACTGGAACAGAATAATTAGTCCGTTGTGAAAACAAATTTATCGATGGTTACGCCCACTTAACTCTGGTAAACCATAATTACAACGTATACGCACAAACACAATTTGGATTGAATTAATTCGTTTTACTATCTTTCCGAAGTTAGTTTCCGTTTTTGTAATGCTAATTGTGTGTAATGACGTTTGAACTTGAATTTTTTGACGAGTTCGTCCGGAAAGAATGCCGGAAGAACAAGGAGCTTTCACCATCGACCATTATTTTAGATTTTACAAAGAAGAAGAATTTAATTCATTCTGAGGCCGAACGCATTAGGAAGGTTATGCGTAACAAAGTCTTTGAAATTGAAAATGAAAGCCGCGTTGAATTATACATTCAACAGCATCAAATAAATATCATCAAGTTGGCGAATAAGGTAGCCAAAGAGATTGATAAAAGTCATGCCGCTGATTTGTCAAATATTTCCGCTCGGCAAACTAAGTTGAATCTTTGCAAGATTCTCCTCAGGACATTTGAAGAATTGTTAACCTACATCGAAACACACTTCTCGAAATACTTTGACCAAGATCAAATTATTCCAGATACCTACGCACTGATTTCAGCCAAAGAGTTCCAGGAGAAAGTTGAAAAAATCAAATCACTTTTTGCATTTGAAAAAGTGGACCTGCAGCTCGCGGAGATTATTCTTTTTCCAATAATAGAATTCATTGAATCCACCCATGAAACAAATGATAGCTTTGATCTCAAACGAATCTCATTCAGGCAGCTCATTTTCATGAAATACCTCTTAAGAGATATTTTACATTTGGAGGTTCCTAAAAATCAACCTTACAAGGAAGCAATCTATGTGCACTTGTTTTATCTCAATTTCAATAGTTATCATTTTATAAATTATGAGACTTCAAGGATCAAAAATCATGTTGAGGAATTACCTTCACTTGTTTCGCAGATTGAATACTTATCATACTTGTTAAAGAATCTTTATCAGGTGCAGGTAAAGCCTTCTTTTGCGCTAAAGCCTAATCGTGAATCATTGCGTAATCTGTTGTCAAATTGGCTTGAACAGGAGCTAGCATAAATTGAAAAAAAGAGGCAGCTTACATTAATGATTTCTCCAGGAGGAGAGAGGGCAACCGATACCGATCAATTTAAAATTAAAACATCATTATCAGTAGCGCAGTTAGCCTATTCCATCCGGTTGCTCAAGCAGAGTGGAATTATTGTCAATGACAACAAAGCCGAAGTAATACGTTTTTTCTCCAAACACTTCAGTTCCGTTAACAATAATAACATATCACAGGAAAGTTTTAGGAGTAAATATTTTGCATTTGAAACTTCAGCGGTTACATCGATCCAAGGTATCCTCAATAAGATGATTTCAATTAGCAAGAAAGATGAGTAATGCAGAATATCTTAGTCCCTGAGGAGCCGACCTAGTCCCTGGTTATTGAGAAGAGTAATGAGTTCTGTAATGGTGTGGAGGCTAAACTTTTTATCCTGCACCAGTTCGTCCGCATCGAACACGAGCGCCTCCGCTAACGTGGAAAATCCTGCTTTGTGAAAGTCTTGCAAGAAATTTTCGCTAACGTCAAATTCTTCAATGGAATGACTTAGTATTTCATGTTCTAACTTCAATGACATAACCTTAACTGTTTACCAAAATTTACTGAGCTCAGAAACAAATTTAGCCTTTGGCTTATTGTCTTTTTGACCACTTAAAAAATAATTAAAATTATTTTCAGCTGAATATCAAATACATAGCGGGGGTACCGGTACCCCAGTGACTGGCATCATTAAGCCAATCCAAATTCCTTTGAGCCATAACAAAACCGAATAAAATTTATGGCTGTAGAAATTATTACGAAAGAAGATCTTCGAAACTTCCGTGTGGAGTTGCTGAATGATCTCAAACTATCTTTATCACATCATATCCCAGAAAAACCAAAGCAATGGCTTAAGAGTCCCGAGGTTCGAAGAATGCTAAAGATTTCACCAGGTACACTTCAAAACCTCCGCATCAATGGCACGCTTCGCTACACTAAAATTGGCGGAATCATTTATTACAGCCATGAAGATATTGAAGCGCTCCTGGAGCAAGGGTTAAATCAAACTCATTCAAAGAAAGAGAGAGTATGAATTACATCCGCCACCTCACAGGTTTCTTTGATCGCGTAGCAAATGATGATCGTCTTAACCCGACACATATAAGCTTATACATTTCACTCTTTCAGTTTTGGAACATTAATCGGTTCCAGAACCCGATATCCATAGCACGAAGTGAAATGATGAAGGTGAGCAAGATATGCGCAAATGCAACATATCATAAGGTAATGAAAGACCTCCACAATTATGGGTTCATTGTTTATAAACCATCCTACAATCCATTCAGGGGAAGTGAAGTTGAACTGGTTCAGTTCGATGATGAACAAGTTCAGATAGTGAACAGCAACCATACTAGGCGTGGTAAAAGAAATGAACAAGTACTGAACAGCTACCATACTAAAATCGAAACAAGCATTGAACCGATAAACGAGCCTTATATAAACAATACAAACATTATAAACAGTAAACTAGCTTATGAGCAATCACATAAAAATACTTGTTCAGATTTTGATAGGCTCAAATTCCAGGAGGCGGACATCCCAACAACTATCAACGAACAACCAACAACGAAAAGAAATCAAACTGGGGGGCGGGCCGCGGCTGTGCACTTGCCAACTTCAGTCAACGAAGTGCACGCATTCTTCGAAGAAGAAAAAAGCACCAAACACGAAGCAGAAAAATTCTACAATTACTTCCAAAGCAACGGTTGGAAAGTAGGAGGGCGATCACCAATGAAAGATTGGAGAGCTGCAGCGCGCAACTGGATTTTGAATTCAAGCAAATTCAATTCAGGACGACAAAGTGGGACGAAGCTACATGCTACTACGGAGAAGAATTATGGAGAGCCACTCTAACAATTCTCCCCCCTCCGGGGGAGATGTCGAAGGCAGAGGGGGCCTTGACTTCCCCTGGTGCCTGGCGTTCTTTGAAAAGCGAGGAAAAGAGCTCTATGGTTCAAAATTTAAGATTCATGAACAAGATCATGATCTCATCTTCAAACTTGTTATTTACTTCTTAGGCAACAAAGAGGAGGCAACACGAATGAACATTGAACTTTCAAAAGGCATTCTTCTTACCGGCCCGATAGGTTGTGGTAAAACAACCTTAATGACACTCATGCGCTCCGTGCCGCCACCCGAGCGAATCCATGTTGTGAAATCCACCCGCGATATAAGCTTTGAATTTATTCAGGAGGGTTATGAAGTAATTTGGAGATACAGTAAAATGTCATTCAACAATAATTTGGCGAAAATCTATTGCTTTGATGACTTAGGCGCAGAACATAACTTGAAGTATTTCGGGAACGAATGCAACGTAATGGGGGAGATACTTCTAAGCCGATATGATCTTTTCATATCACAGGGAATGATTACTCACTTAACGACCAACTTATCAGCAACAGAACTGGAGAATGCTTATGGTAATCGACTTCGATCAAGGTTACGTGAGATGTTTAATTTAGTCACCTTCGATCAAAAAACTACAGACAAGAGAAAGTGAGTAAAGTCACTTCAATAAATGAAAAGAGACACATCGACTAGTCAAATAGATTATACGTAAATATTTTTCTATGATTTAATGCCAATAGTTGCCAAATCTTATTAATTTTAATAAGCTTTTCGGGCAGCAGTTGGGGGAAATGATAGTAATAGATTATGGAAATGCTGAAATACCTGTCAAGATAATTAAACCATAAAATTCTATTTGGATAGCCAATGGATCACTGATTTGCAGCGCAATTAAGATTTTAACTATTTCCGATTATCGTCAAATTACTTCTAGGAAATCAAGTTGAGGTTCACTTTTTCCGCTCGGATAAAAATGCAGTTATAAAGTATTCGAATAATGACCAGTATTTTAAGACAAAGGTGGAACTGTATTTAATAAAATATAGATTCGGCATATAAAGTTGTTAGGTGATTCATCGTCCTAACACCTAATACCTGCTGACGGTAACTAACTTATACTTACTAGTTCTTTATAAAATATTTCAATTCGGTCTTATTCATGTGTTGTCTATTTTCTCAAAATGAATATTCTATAAACAACTGCAATGAGGAACTTTCATCATAAATTAATTTTGTTAGCGCTTATATTGTTTCCATTAATAGCCTACACTCAAACACCGGTACCGGGAGGCGTTCAGTCACCGGAGTTTTGGATAACTACATTTTTTGATTCAGATAAGAATTTAAAATGGGGCGACATAAAAAATTTCAGATTAAGTAGCTTAAATAAATTTGATACTTTAAATATTAATTTTCACCCGTCAAAAAAATTTAATGGAAATGAAGCCATTACATTACATAATACAAAACTTGAGCAGAAGACTTTTGTTGGCGGTTTCTATCCTGAGTATAACAACGTGTATGTATCCAGTGATATTTATTTTCGAGCAAATTTCGGCTTAGGGGAAATTTTCAAGTTCTCAAACCCAGCAGCAACTATCGCGAAGGCTAACTTAACAAGCTCAATGAAGGTTGGGACTTATTCGTTTAGCAGAATCCCAAAGAGCAACCCAAATCCTTGGGGTGAGGAGAAAGAAACAACATTGAATTTTGAGTTTAATGGTTTTATTCCTGAACTACTTGTATATGATAGAGTATTAAAGCGAGAGGAACTTTCTCGAGTGCATTCCTATTTTGCTATTAAATATGGGATTACTATTGAAATGGACTACTTTGATAGTTCAGGTGATACGATATGGAACTACAATAAAAATAAAAAATTCCATCATAGAATAGCGGCAATTGGAAGGGATAGTTCAG
The DNA here is from genome assembly GCA_036787535.1 of Chryseolinea sp. GTDB lineage: Bacteria > Bacteroidota > Bacteroidia > Cytophagales > Cyclobacteriaceae > Chryseolinea. The sequence goes on along the minus strand of DAIQPD010000072.1, from coordinate 6,290 downwards.
GTGCAATAAGCCAGCCAGTCAGTACAACTACATATGAGGATTTTTATTTGGAAAAACACTCATACTATTATAATGCAAATAAAATATTTCGTTCAGTAACAATTGGGTTTGATTTTTTGGAGTATAAGAAGGTAAACGACAAAACCTTTCTTTTTTGGGGTGACAACGATTTAGCTTTTCAGAAAAAGCCAATTAAATCGTTATATAAAACCAATTTTGACGAAGTATGGATTTCACAACGAAAGTGGATGATCCAAAATCTTTCACCACAACCACTCACAACTTATGTTAAATTAGGAAACCCGTTAAAGGCAGAACTTGACAGGTCTGTCATAAAGCCTACATACTATCTTATTTTAGTTAATGATGATGTAATTGAATTAAATGATATACGTCCATTTAACATTGATACTCTCAAGAGTAAAAGTGAGGAGGACAATATATTATCACAAATTGTATGGAATGCAAAAGTAAATACAGAGTTTACCTTTGCAGTTGGTGAGAAGCTTAGATTCAAATCGAAAAGAGCAAACAGGTCAATAGTAAAGAATCGAAAAAGATGTTCTGGCGAAGATTTCGCGGAGCTTGATGAATTGGTTCTTCCCAAATCCCTCAAGTACAAAAGTGGTTACTATTATCATCGAGGAGATAAATTCTTTAAGAGCTGTATTTATAGGATAAATTATGGATTCGATGGCCAGAATTTGACTTTCTATTGTGAAGGGGGCATTGGTGACACGTTAAAATTTCAGCTTTCCGACATACATAATATGGAAATTAAGTCTGGCTCTATTGCAAGAAGAACTTCTGATAATACTCCCTACATTATTGAATTGAAAATTCCTGTCAACAATCTTAAAGGAGATTATTTTTTATTGATAACTGATGAGACTGGACAAGTCGATAGACTGCCAATTTTGATTAAGTAATATTTAAAGTATTAAGTCATGTTAATCACATTAAAAAATGAACGGACATCTTTTAGCTCCGTAATCTTATTGTTTTCAATGTCCAGTATTGTTCTAATAGTTTGTGGAATTATCAATTCACAAGCTCCAGCCAAAAGGAACGATTACTACACTGAACAGTCTCCCATTTCTTCATTAACTGATAGTAGCACATCAGAAAATAATAAAGAAAAGTTGGTGAAGAATAATCCTGTTAGTCCGACTTCGGTAATAGTAAAAGAAAATTTCATATTCTCTAAGGTCAGTAAAGCTGTACAAAATGATATCCCTTCTCTTCCCGAGGAACTTGAAATTGTAACACCTAATGGTGTAGGATATAACATTACAGGTGTAAATATTAAGCAAGCAACACTAGTAAGTATTCCATATGTACCAGCTAAAATTCCTACGGGATACCTAATCAGTGACATTCGCACTTTTCGTTTTGATTATAAAATTGAAAAATGGGAAGAACTAGAGAAGGAAGGAATTGATCCTGATAAGAATTTACTTTATTCAAGAACACATGCTGACGGCTTAATGATTAATGGGATAATTAAGAGTCCTGAATTACCTCAAACCGACAATTACACACCCACAAGAATTAAAGATTTAAAACTTGCAGACCCTGGTGCTAATGTTCAGTTGATTGAACCACCGGTTGCAAATCAACAAGGCACTGCTCGTTTGTCTTACAATATTGAAGTACCAAAAGGGCGAAACGGCATTGAGCCAGATTTAAAAGTTACATATAGTAGTGACGGAGGAAATGGCTTGTTAGGTGAAGGCTGGAACTTACATATTCCAACCATTTCAGTTGAGACAAGATGGGGTGTTCCAAATTATAACCCCACTATCGAAAGTGAAACATATCTTTTAGATGGTGAAATGTTAGCATTTGAACGAAGTAGTGGAACGACTGTAGCGCACAGAACTTTGAATGTTCCTAGGAATACAACTGGTATAAGGCAGTTTTACAAAAGAAAACAAACAGATTACAATACAATTATTCGTCACGGTAGTAATCCAAATGATTATTGGTGGGAGATTATTGATAGTAAAGGAACAAAATTTTACTATGGAAGAAAAAAAGAAAGAAAAAGTGGAGCAGGTCGATCGAGATATGATTTGAAAGAATCCCAAAACTCCTTGTTAAAGGATACGCGAGGAAATGTTGCGGAATGGAAGTTGACTTGGGTCGAGGATGTGTTTGGAAATTGTATGAGTTATAGTTATGGAGAAGCTAAAGAGAATATTGGACATTTAAAAATTGCAAACAACTATATTGATTCAATTGAATATACTGGTTGGCAGAAGGAAGGTGAGAATGATTATCAAGCGTTCAATTATATCGTTGTATTCAATTGGTTAAGAAATCCAGCTTTTAGTTATACAGCAAGAACAGGATTATTGACAGGTAGCATTAGACTTATTAATGAAATTACAGTTGCATTAAAGGAAACATTTGATAAAAGTAAATTCAAAACTGGAAAAAGAGTAAGGAGCTACAAATTTGACTATGACTTTAATAATCCTTTTAGTAAGCCATTACTAACAAAATTAACTCAATTTGGAACAGATGGAACAACAGAATTTTACCACCATGATTTTAAATACTATAATGACTTAACTAATGGCCTCTTTTCGCATAAACCTTGGGAATCTTTCAATGAATCCCTTCAAGATGGAGTTATACCGAACGGAATAATTCCAAATACAGAACCTACAGATTTGGGAGGTAGTAAGTCAAATGGAAATGGATTTTCTTTTTATGCTGGATTAGGGGTCAACGATTGGCAAATTTGCAACAAGAGTGTAACTGTTGGTGTTCAATTTGGTTTTAATAATTCGCAAAGCGAAGGGTTGAATACAATAATTGATATTGATGGCGATGGCTTACCTGATAAGGTATTTGTAATAGGCGACAAGCTTTTATTTAGAAAAAATACAGGAAATGGTTTCTCACGTCATGAACAAACAATTGCTGGGCGCTCTCAGTTTTTCGAAGAATCAAGTACAACCAATAGTTTTGGAGTAAGCGCTTATTTCGGAGCATCAGTTAGCCGAGATAAAAGCACCACAGTCACAGACATTACTACTTATTTTTCCGATGTGAATGCTGATGGTCTTATTGATATTGTTTGTGATGGTCATGTATACTTCAATAGAATTATAAATGGAATTCCGACTTTTAATGTTAATAGTAATGAAACCCCGTTGCCAATAACCGGTGGTGCAATAAGCGTTTCTGACCCAGTTGACTATGTAAAAAAGAGAAATAGCCTTGCATTAGAAAATCCTCAGCATGATTTAGTGCGTGTCTGGGAAGCGCCATTTTCTGGAATGGTGAGCATAAATGCTCCAGTTAAACTTTTACGACCAATCTTTCATACTAGAAGAGATAGTGTCAAATTTATAAAAGCCGATGGTGTTGCTCTAACCATACAAAAGGGTAGCACTCAATTATGGACTCAATCGATTTCAAAAGATAACTATGAATTGTTTAATCCTGATATCTCAAGCCAGTCAGTAACCAAAGGAGATAAGATATACTTCAGAGTAATGTCTGGTCTTACAAATCTATCCAACGGGGATTTTGATGTCGTAAATTGGATTCCTGAAATTACATATACAGAAGACAATGGGGAGACAGTTGATTTATTAAAAAAGAAACGTTCTGATGTGTTCGGTCAGAGTATGTATGAATACAAAATTACGAGTGACTTCTTATTTACAAATGAAGCGGGTATTTACCCTGATGCTGATCGAGTGGTAAATATTAGAATGCCATTTCAAAAAGAGATTACATCTGATGATGTTAGAGTTCAAATAATTCAGCTCGCAGAAAATCTACATGACCCTATAATTAGAAATGGACGTCAGGTTGAACAGGATTGGATGAGCGATGGTGGTACAATCCAAAAGAGAAAATTGTTTCATTTTTCTAAACAAAAAATACTTTTTGATACTTTATTAAATGCGGGATCTAAGTATTCTTCCCTATGTCCTCAAGATTTGTTGTCAACTCAATTTTACAAGGATTCGATTTATCTGTTTCAAATTTTATCCGATGTAAATACTGAATTCAAAAAAGTAAGGTGGGAACCTTACATCTATTTTTATAACGAGGATCGTAAAGTGAATGACACGATTTTTGTTATTCCCAATTATCAATTAAGAACTCAACAGAGAGAAAGAGGCGCTTTTTGGGAAATCCCGACTACTAAAAGCTACAGTATACTTCCTTATATAAAATTCAAGAATAGCTCTGTAGCCACAGATAGCATATGGTTTACTATTCGAAAAGATTCTACAATTATTGAGAAATATAAACTAAAGTACAATCAAGGATCATTAAGTAACTATTTGCCTGATACATTGAACTTAAAAATCGGAGATGAATATTTTGCAACCTTTGAAGCGGATGCTGCATTTGACGGAAACATAGAAGAGTGTAATTGGATAGCTATGAATTTTTTAAAGTTTGATGGAAGCATTGAAAATCAAGGTGGGACTTATTTTAAAACGACATTGGGCGGAAAATTTATTCTCACTCACAACCTGACATTTAAATCAGACCAAAATCAAATAGTCAAATATTCAATTTTAAAAAATGGTGCCATTATATCAACTGGTAAGATTAAGTATAACAATGTAAAGGTAGTTCAAGCGAATGATACCATTGCTTTGAAAGCTGGTGATGGTGTTACCGTCAAATACGAGAATATTAAAACGGCACCGGGCATTCCGCCAATCTCAATTGTTGACTCAGCCCGCATTGAGGTAAGCCAGCAATTAAATGCTGATTTATGGTACAAAAGAACTGATGATAAGTTTGGACCAATGTACAGAAATTGGGGTCAATTTGCGTACAACGATGTGAAGAATGGAGCAATTAATGTAATTGAAGAAAGCAAGTTACATGAACCAAATATTAGCGCTAATCAAGGGGAGGCAATAAAGAGCAACATAACGAACCAAACTAACAATACTAGTTCCACAGATGCACCTGTTATAAATGACACTAATGTTAATAAACTAAATAAGAAAAACGCGGAATTCAACACACTTGTTCCTTTCCGAACATCAACTGAATACCAATGGAAAGGAATGGATGATGAAATTCACATCAATCAGAAATTTCAAAGCGCCTCAAGGGTTGGTTTAAAAGAAATAAATATTGAAAGTCCGTTTAAGACAACATCTACAGCAGCAGGAACAGCATCGGGAATCATCAAACGAAGTTCGTCTGACAATGTATCAATTACTGCAGGCGCAGGACTAGGAATAAGTAAGTCTTCTGGTAATAGTAGAATTGAATCTGACTATATGGATTTGAATGGAGACCGTTTTCCCGATATAATTAGTACATCAAATGCCCAACTTACAAAACCCGATGGTACATTGGGAGGTGTCATTGATTCTGTAATTTTAAATCAGTCGGCTAATAGTTCCAATGGTATTCAAATCGGAGGTTCATCTTTTCCATCATTTAGTGGTAATTCTAGCAACAATTCCCGTACAACGGGTTCATCGATTGTAAACACAGCACAAAATGGCTCTGGATCAGCTACTGCTAGTAACCAGGCAGCTTTAAATATTGGCGCTTCTGGTGTTGCAGCGTCCGGAGCAGATTTCTCAAAAGTGACATGGCTAGACGTCAATGGAGATGGTTTACCCGACAAATTAAGTGAAGGAGGAAGTGTAGAATTGAATTTAGGGTATTCTTTTGCAAATGCTATTGTATTACCTGATCTGCCATATATTACTAAAGGATCAAATGTCTCGGTTTCACCATCTTTAAATCTTGGGTATAATAACGGCAATAGTAGTATTTCAGGCGGCATGGGAGTTTCGCTTGCTCGTTCATTACCAGAGAACATGCTACAGGACATAAATGGAGATGGACTAATAGACAAAATTGAACTCTCTGGAAATAATGCCACTTTTTACATTAATAAAGGAGCAACATCATTTCAACCACCATTAGCATCAAACGACCTTTTAAATCAAGGTGCAGAATTACTAAACCTGCCTACTACAAAGTTTGCAAACGAAAAATGGAAGACAAGTTTTAGTAGTTCAGCCGGTAATTCATTAGGAGGATCATTTACTTATGGATTTGTATTTGGCCCAATATACCCAATTTTTAAGGTGGTTTTTACTCCAGGAATCAACCATTCAAGAGGACTAGGAACTACACTCAGACAATTTTATGATATCAATGGTGATGGGTATCCAGATTATTTGTTTTCAGAAAAAGAGGGAGAGCTAGAGGTAAGACTCTCAAACATTGCTAGAACTAATAAACTGCAAAGTGTTTCAAGGCCTTTAGACGGAAGC
>DAIQPD010000071.1:0-19591 GCA_036787535.1 Chryseolinea sp. | reverse complement strand
CATTGCCGCACTTCTTACAGTATTCAATTATTTCAAAGCAACCACAACAGAAGAGTTAGAAAAGAATAACGGTTGGCTAGTCAATGGCAAAGCATCATTCTATGTTCATGCCTTTTCAGTTTTTGGTATCTGTGTTACACTATTCATCATTATCGCCAATCATTACTTCGAATATCATTATGCTTACAGCCACTCGGACCGAAAACTTCCTTCGTATTATTTGATCTCCACGTTTTGGAACGGACAAGAAGGAAGCTTCTTGTTGTGGATGTTCTGGCATTCCATATTAGGTATCATCCTAATCAACACAAATAAATTTTGGGAAGCTCCCGTAATGGTGGTCTTCACACTGGTGCAAGCTTTTCTTGCTTCGATGATTTTAGGTGTAGTCATTCCAGGACTAGATTTTAAAATTGGCAGTTCTCCCTTTATTCTCTTGCGTGATGTAATGCGCGATGCACCAATTTTTTTAGCTCAACCTGATTTTATTCCGAAAGATGGAACTGGATTAAATGCTTTGCTTCAAAACTATTGGATGGTGATTCACCCTCCTACCTTGTTCCTTGGCTTTGCTCTTACCGTTGTTCCTTTTTCATATTGCATGGCTGGTTTGTGGCTAAAGAAATACAGTGATTGGGTTCGGCCTGCTTTACCCTGGGCGCTGTTTGGTGGTGCTATATTAGGCTTAGGCATTTTAATGGGTGGATATTGGGCTTATGAAACTTTAAACTTCGGTGGATATTGGAATTGGGACCCTGTAGAGAATGCTGTGTATGTTCCATGGCTGATTCTCGTTGCAGCGATTCATACCATGATTACCTATAAGAATAGTGAGACCGCTTTGAAAGCATCTGTCATTTTATCCATCGGTGTTTTTGTTTCTATTCTCTATGCTACCTTCTTAACCCGAAGTGGAATTTTGGGTGAAGCATCTGTTCACTCGTTTACTGATCTCGGTCTCTCCGGACAATTACTTATCTATCTTTTATTTTTTCTGTTTGCTTCCATTATACTGGCTATTGTGCGTTGGAAAAATATTCCATCTTCTGAGAAAGAAGCCTCTACCTATTCGCGCGAGTTTTGGATTTTTATTGGTGCTACTACACTTTGCATGATGGGCTTTCAAGTAATTGCCGGTACTTCTATTCCAGTAATCAATAAGGTAATAAGCTGGATCGGTATTGACGCAAACCTTGCTCCACCAACAGATGCTCCAGCATTCTACTCAAAATTTCAAATCTGGTTTGCCATTGCCGTTGGAATTCTCTCAGCTATTGGTCAGTTTTTCTGGTGGAAGAAAATAGAGCCAAAAGTTTTGCTGAATCAATTGTTCATTCCATTTGTCGCAGCGTTGCTTTCTACCTTAATCATCATCAACATTTCAAAAGTATTTAACATATCGTATGCTTTGCTCATGTTTGCGGGCCTCTTCACTGTTTTCGCGAATTCAAAAATTCTATTCGGCTTAATGAAATCAAGTCCCGGATTATCGGGCGGTGCCATTGCCCATATTGGCATTGGTATGATGTTGATTGGTGTGATGTTTTCTTCAGGTTATTCAAAAATTGTTTCACTGAACAATACCGGTCTTCAAATTTCAAAAGACTTCAGCAAAGAATTTAATCGCGACAACTTATTACTCTTTGTAAATGAGACGCGTACCATGTGGGGTTTTGATATTGAATACTTAGGAGAACGTCTTGAGCCACGTGAACATTCCGGATACATCCATAGCAGTGATATCAAATTAACCGATGATAAGGACAAGGTAATTGCCAAACATGATATCTTGGTAAACGGTCACGCCTACAAAGCGAAAGACACCATTTCAATTCATGGAGAAAATACCTACTATGAAATTCAACTTCGTCAGGGAGATAAAAAATATACCTTATATCCACGCGCGCAAATCAACCCTGAGATGGGTGGACTTCTTCCATCACCGGATATTTATAGAACTGTGTCGGCTGATCTTTATACCCATGTTACTTCTGTGATGAATCCAGAAGAAGAAAGCGACTGGAGCAAGCTCGAAGAAATTAAAACGAAAATCGGACAAGAGTTCTTTGCCAATGACTATGTAACAACACTTGAGTCGGTTGATCGTGTTTTTGAAATTGATGGTATAACACTAGGCGAAGCTGACGTTGCTGTGAAAGCAAAAATTCGGGTGCAGGGCGAGAAGGGAGAATATTTTGCTGAACCCATTTTTCTTATCCGCGATAAAATGGTGGGGCGCATCCCTGATGAAATCAGAGATCTTGGTTTGCGCATTACCTTACTCAACATTCATCCTGAAAGCGGTGAGTTCAGCATCGGCTTAAACACACGCCAGAAAGATTGGGTTGTAATTAAAGCGGTAGAGAAACCGCTCATCAATGTATTGTGGATTGGTACGCTTGTAGTGATGGCAGGTTTCGGTATTGCAATGACCAGACGTGTAAGGGAGTTTAAGAAGATGAAGGAAAAAGGGCAGGAATAATTGAAATTCAATCCATGTTATTTGAATTGTCTAAATGAAAGAATTACTCGAACGCATCAAGCTAATAGTACACTTTACCATTGAACTGGAAATTGAAAAGCCAGTCTTTGTCAATAAGCTTATTCAAAACATTGATGAAGGTGACACTGGTACATTCTTCTCTCCCTTTGAAGCATTTAGTTCAAGTAAAAATAATTACAAAGGCAAGGTGGCGTTTGATCAATTTAAAATAAGAAGAAGAAGAAAATTCTTTGATACGAATATGAATCTTGCAACTGCTAAAGGTGCATTTAAACAAGTAGACAAAAACGTTGTCATTCAAACTGAAATAAATGGGTTCAATGGTATGTTAATTCCGTACTACATTTTCGTTCCAATCTTCTATCTACTATTTATTATTGGCTTTGCTTTCGCTGATAGCTCCCCTCAAGAGTTATGGTACATCATTCCTTTTATGATTGTGCACGCAACATTAATGCTGGGATTTCCCTATTTCTTTATGAGAAGAGGCGTAAGTAAAATGAAATATGAATTAGAACGCGATCTCTATTACATGATTAGGAAATAGAAGCCTCTTTCATAATTTCGGTTTTAAAGTTTCCTACGCGCCAGAATTGCGCCTTAGTCCTTCAAATTTTCATTCACTGGCAAACCCTCCAAGAGCCAACCATAAGCTCTTAATGTTAACTAAATCAAACTTTTTCAATAAAAACTGCAATTACGAATAATATATGTAACTATATTTACTGCAATTACGAATAATACTCTTGTTATGAAGAAAACAAAGCTTGGAGAGTTTGAAGAGTTGGTGCTGCTCACCGTAGCCGCCTTGCAGCAAGATGCCTATGGTGTCGAGATCAAACGCGAACTGGAAACCCGTGTGAAAGAAAAGTTAAGTGTGGGCTCCATCCAATCTGCACTGAAACGCATGGAGGAAAAAGGCTTTCTCACTTCCGAGTTTGGCGATGCTACCCTGAAGAGAGGCGGCAAACGCAAACGCATTTACACCACTACGTCTTATGCACATAAGGTATTGTCGGAGATGAAAGAAATTCGCGCAGGCTTGTGGGATTCTATGCCAAAGCTTGCGTACGAATTGAAAGCGATATGACGGAGAACAACATCCATCCTCCTCAATGGCCACTGAAGTTTCTGCGATTCTTTGTCAAGAAAGAATACCTGGAAGAAATAGAAGGCGATATGGAAGAACTCTTCTACGACAACGTTGAAAAGTTTTCATATCGCAAAGCGAGAAGAATGTATTCGGTGGAGATGCTCAAACTACTTCGGCCCATACTGTTGAAAAATTTCGAATTCATTCAAAATATAAATCCATCACCCATGTTTAGAAACTACTCGAAGACTTCCATCAGGAGCTTGATGAAAAATCCGCTTACATCCTTCATCAATATTTTTGGATTGGCGGTGGCCATCGGTATTTGCCTGGTGGTTTATAGTTTTCTAAAACTCGATTATAGCACTGACCGCTTTCATGAAAATAAAAAAGAAGTCTTTCTCATTACCTATTTCGGAAACATAGACGGTACTGTTCAACAATCCGGATTAACGCCTCGCCCGCTTGGTGAAATGTTAAAAGAAGATTTTACGCACATTAAAAAAGTATGTCGTGTAGAAGATGGAAATGTGGTGATGAAGTATGATGACAATGTATTTCACGAACGTGTTCGATACACTGATCCTGAATTTTTAGAGATGTTTACCTTTCCACTGAAGTGGGGAACGGCAAACACGCTAACCGATATCAACAGCATCATTCTCAGCGAAGATATGTCAATCAAATATTTTGGAACCGAAAATCCAATTGGTAAAGACTTGTTAATAAAATTCAGTGAGCATGAAGGTAAGGCGTTTAAGGTTACCGGTGTAGCACAGGCATTTCCAAAAGCTCACGTTATTGATTTCAACTTTCTAATCAATTTTGAAAACTTGCGCATAGCAAATCCAAACTATGATGTGCACAATTGGAGTGAGTTCTTACAGGCCACATTAATCCAGGTAGACAATCATGAATACCTGAAGCATATTGAAAAAGGAATGGACAAATACAGGCTTCTTCAAAACGAAGCACAACACGACTGGGCCATTTCTTCTTTTGCCTTTGAGCCTTTAGAAACTTTGCATGAGCGATCAGGATTCATCAGAGATGACATCTCAGGTGATGATAATCGGGAAGGAAGAATCGGTATGCCCATCATCGCGATCTTCATGCTGGCACTCGCTTGTTTCAATTACATTAACATTGCCATTGTCTCTGCCGCAAAAAGATTAAAAGAGATTGGTGTACGAAAAGTAATTGGAGCAAACAGAAGTCGTGTCATTATTCAGTTCTTATCCGAAAATATAGTCGTTACCTTCTTTGCGTTGATTCTTGGATTTGCACTTGGCGCTTTAATTTTTATTCCATGGTTCACTCAATTCTCCGGATGGCAATTAGAGGTAAGTCTTTTAGATACCAATCTCTGGATCTTTTTAACAGCCCTTCTATTTTTTACCGGTATTGTTTCAGGACTATATCCCGCATTTTATATTTCAAAATTTGAAGTCGTAAACATATTTAAAGGATCTGTGCAGTTCGGAAAGAAAAATCCGTTGACAAAAATATTCTTAGGTATTCAATTGGTGTTGGCTTGCATCACAATTACAGCTGCAGTGGTATTAACTCAAAACAATACCTTTCAATATAACCAGAGCTGGGGTTACAATCAGAAAGAAGCACTCTATGCTACTGTTCCGGATTACACGGCTTTTGAAAAGTTAAACAATGTCTTCGCTCAAGATCCAGATGTTCTTTCTATCTCCGGATCAAAGGATCATCTGGGAAAAAATATTTCTACGGCAATTGTACATGTTCCTCCCGATCATCAATATGAAGTCAATCAGTTATCTGTCGATGCAAACTATTTTGAAACGATGGGCCTTGAATTAAAAGAAGGCCGTTTCTTCAAAGAAGATTCAGAAAATGATAAACATGCTGTGGTAGTGAATGAACTTCTCGTCAGTAATTTAAAATTGAAAAATGCAATTGGAGCACAGTTTGAAATCGACAGCATTCGCTACGAAATAATCGGTGTGCTGAAGGAATTTCATACCGATGATTTCTTTCACAAAATCAAACCAACTCTATTTGTCGTGGCAAATAAAAGTGAATATGCTTATTTGTCAATGAATGTTCGACCGGGGGCAAAGAAAAAAATCAATTCAAAGCTTCAAGCAGAATGGGCAAAACTTTTTCCTGAAATTCCTTTTCAAGGTGGACATCAGGAAGATGTTTGGACGCTCTACTTCTTCAGCGTTGATCGATCAGAGCAATTCACGATGGTCATTGCCTTCATAGCGGTATTGCTCGCGTGTTTGGGATTGTATGGCTTAGTAACCCTTAATGTATCGGGTCGCGTTAGAGAATTTAGTATCCGAAAAACGTTAGGTGCGGGATTGAAAAACATAACCGCCATTATTGTTAAACAATATATAGGGTTAACTACAGTTGCATTAATTATTGGCGCTCCGATCAGCTACTTCTTTACGAAAGCGTATCTCAATATGCTTTTTGCTTATCCTATGCCCATGAGTTTAAACGGTATTGTCATCTCTCTGATCATATTGATACTTGTTTTATTAGCGGTAGTATCAACCCAAGTGAGAAAGGTATTGAAATCAAATCCAGTGGATGGATTAAAGGTGGAGTAAAAAGACAAAGCATGAAGCGGTAATTATTCTATGAATCATTTCAACAACATTAACCCACCAAAGTGGCCTCTTAAACTCTTGCGATTCTTTCTCAGGAAAGAATATTTAGAAGAGATCGAGGGTGATATGGAAGAAATCTTCTATGATAATGTTGAGCAACATTCTCTTCGAAAAGCGAAAAGAATGTATGCATGGGAAATGTTGAAACTTCTTCGACCAGTCTTAGTAAAAAATTTAGGATTACATCATTATATAAGTCAACAGGCTATGTTTAAAAACTACTTTAAAACTTCGTTCCGCAACCTGATGCGCAATCCACTCAATTCGTTTATCAACGTGTTTGGATTGGCGATGGCCATTGGTATTTGCATGTTGGTTTATGCTTTCGCACGATGGACGTACAGCACCGATCAATTTCACGAACATAAAAACGAAGTACACTTAGTTACCTTCTTCGCCAACCGCGATGGCAGTGTACATGAATATGGAAGAACACCTCGACCACTGGCAGAAATGCTCCGTCAGGATTTTCCGCAAATCGAAAAGAGTTGTCGCGTGGAAGATCGTAGTGTGGTGATGAAATACGAAGACCATGTTTTTCACGAGCGTGTTCGTTATGTTGATCCTGAATTTCTTGACATGTTTACCTTTCCGCTCAAGTGGGGAATTTCAAGTTCGCTCAGTGATTTAAACAGTGTCATTCTGAGTGAGGATATGTCTATCAAATATTTTGGAGAAGAGAATCCCATTGGCCAAAGCATCCTGATGAAGTATGATGAAACACGCAGTAAAGTTTTTAAGATTACAGGAGTAGCAAAAAAAATTCCAAACGCCCACACCATCGATTTTAATTTTCTCATCAACTTCGAAAATCTAAGAACAGAACCAAATTATGCATTTGATGATTGGAGTCAGTCTGTAAGGGCTACATTGATCCAGGTAAAAAATCCAGCTGAAGATATACCTTCTATTCAACAAAGAATGGCCAAGTATAAAACCTTACAGAACAAAGCAGCGGATGAAGACTGGGCTATTACCTCTTTTGGATTTCAGCCTTTGGCAACACTACACGAACAACCAAAAGAGTTTCGGGATAACATCTCGGCCAGCTCAGACAGCAATTCTAAATCGATAATATTTCTTTCTTGTGTTGGCATTCTGATGCTCGTTTTAGCTTGTCTGAATTATATCAACATCGCCATCGTATCTGCAGCGAAAAGATTAAAAGAAATTGGAGTTCGTAAAACAATCGGTGCCACACGTAAAATTATTATCGTTCAGTTCCTCACAGAAAATCTGGTTGTAACATTCTTCGCACTGGCTGTTGGTTTACTTTTAGGTGCATTCTTCTTTATCCCGTGGTTTGAAAGAATGTTCAGTGGACTCGATTTTGAGTTTACACTGTATGACAAAAATCTTTGGATCTACTTACCTTCTATTTTGTTGGTAACAGCACTCGCATCCGGAATTTATCCATCGCTTTATGTTTCAAAGTTTCAAGTGGTGAGAATATTAAAAGGTTCTGTTGAGTTTGGAAAAAGAAATCCGCTTACTAAAATCTTTTTAACCTTTCAGTTGATCCTTACTTGTCTCTTCATAACATCCGCAGTAATGTTTACCTGGAATGCCGACTATCTGGCGAAGCGAAGCTGGGGTTACGATAATCATGCTGCACTGTATGCTTCCATTCCCGATCGTGCTGCTTTTGAAAAACTGGAAGCCGTGATGAAACAAAATCCATCTGTCGTCTCCATTTCAGGATCGCAACATCATATTGGAAAAGATCATCACTCTGTTATAATGCAATGGCCGGACAGACAATTTGAAGCGGATGAAATTCTGGTGGATGCCAGCTATTTTAAAACAATGGGCTTGCAGATGAAAGAAGGCCGGATTTTCGAAGAAGATTATGAAAGTGAAAAACAAACTGTAGTTGTAAACGAAGTTTTAGTAAAGAGTCTTGCATTACAAAATCCAATAGGTCAGGTTTTCAAAGTGGACAGTGTATCCTTTGAAATTATCGGAGTGGTGAAAGATTTTCATAATTATAGTTTCTTCAATACTATTAAACCGATCATGTTGAGAATAGCAGAGAAAGACAACTACCATTACTTATCCCTTAAGGTAAATGCTGGTTCACAACCGGAAACTTATAAAGCACTTCAGAAAGCATGGATAGAACTTTATCCAGAGACACCTTTTGATGGAGGATATCAGGATGATACCTGGGGTAGTTACTATATCTCCGTTTCAAATCACGGAACAGTATGGAGAGTCTTTGCCATTGTAGCAATTCTGCTGGCGAGTTTGGGATTGTATGGCTTGATTTCACTAAACGTGGCTGGTCGTGTGCGCGAGTTCAGCATCCGAAAAGTATTGGGTGCCGGAGTATTCAGTCTCACCAAAAATATCGGCCGGCAATATGTGGTGCTCTTTGCTATTGCCATTGCCATCGGTGGCCCTGCCAGTTATTTAATCATGAAGATTATTTTTGATTTTGCTTATAAGTATCACATACCGGTTACACCAACAGGTGCGCTCATATCGGTCGCTATTCTTATTGTTGTGTTAGTGGTTACCGTTTCCACTCAAATCAGAAAAGTAATAAAATCAAATCCAGTGGATGGATTGAAGGTGGAGTAATAATACTAGCCTTAAAATTAAAAACGCCCTCGTCAGTTTACACTAACGAGGGCATTTATGTTTTAATGGTGCCACCGCTTTGACCGGTGACACCATTAAAAATTACTTCTTATCTGCTACGATGCGAGTTTCTTTGTTTGCAATTTCCCATGCTGTATAGAAAACGGTTTGAGCACGTTTCGCTAATAAATCAAATTCAATTTTATCTACTTCATCACTTGGCTTGTGATAGTCTTCGTGAATTCCATCAAAATAGAAAATGATTGGAATGTTGTTCTTCGCAAAATTCCAATGATCAGAACGATAGTAAATCCGGTCAGGATGTCCTTCGCTATTGTATGCATAATCAAAAATCAAATTTGTCGTTGCTTTGTTTGTTGCTTCACTCAAGGTATGCAACTCGGCAGAAAGTTTATCCGAACCAATTACATATACGTAAGGCGCACTTTCCTTGTGCTGAGGATCTCTGCGACCCACCATGTCGATGTTCAAATCAACAACGGTTTTCTCAAGTGGAAAAATCGGATGTTGAGTGTAGTAGTCTGATCCAAGCAAACCTTTTTCTTCACCAGTAACAGTCATAAATAAAATACTTCTGCGTGGACCTTTACCTTCTTTTTTTGCTTGCATAAATGCTTTTGCAATCTGCATTACAGAAACCGTTCCTGATCCGTCATCATCTGCACCATTGTTAATGCGATCGCCTTCACCACTCTTTGATATGCCGATGTGATCGTAATGCGAAGTGATAATTACAATTTCATCTTTCTTATCCGTGCCTTCCAAAAAGCCCAATACATTACTCGTCTTTAAAGGAGTATAGCTTTGCTTAATTGAAAAAGCCAATGTCGATGGTTTTACCTTACTGATTTTTTTGTCTGTAATCGCTTTCCTTAATTTTGCCTCTGGCATCTTGGCGAATAACTTCTCGGAACTGGCTGGCCCCACAAGGAATACGCCCATGTTGTTTGAAGATTGATCGGGCTTATTGGTTAAACTCAATGAACCGCTTGAATAGGCTCTCATCATACCCGTGAGCTGAACAAAATCTTCTTGCTTGTTGGTTATGACCACAACAATAGCAGCGCCTTTCTCTCTCAACTTTGTTATCGTTGGATTTCTGCGAATAGACGCATTAGCTTCCATAAAGAAAGCGACTGCCTTGCCCTTTATATCTGTTGATCCCAATTCCGCCTCACTACCATTCCCCAAAAATAAAAGTGGCATTTCCTTCAGTCCCTCTGTTTGTCCATTGCCGTAGTACGTAAAATCTTCAAACTCTTTTAGTTGACTACCATTACTTTTTACACTCACCACTGGATTAGCGGTTACAAAAAGCTCTACGGGTTGCAAATAGCTCCCGTTCACAGGCGCACTTAAACCAATATCTTCAAAATAAGCACTGATAAAAGCAGCTGCGATTTTCTGACCGCGCTTACCCGTTTCACGACCTTCAAATGCATCAGAGGCCAGAATGGATAAATTTTCTTTTAAATCAGATTCGGTAATGAGTTTGCCGTAGGTCTGGGCGGCCGGATCTTGTGCCAGCAGGTTTACGCTTGAGGCAAGCAAACCGATGAAGACACCTAGTTTCAATTTAATCATAGCTCAAAGTTTAAGTTAATGCGCCAAAGATGTTGAGGATTTTCGAGAATTCGAACTGGATTATGTGAACGGCAGTTTGCTGCTTAAGCCAAGGTGAGCGAACTAGCCTTTTTATACGATGTCTATTGATAGTTCCAGGTTCCTGGTCTCCAGTCACCGGTAACTGGAAATCCGAAGCTGACGACAATCATACTTTTTTCTATACATAACGAAGCAAGGACAATCGACTATTATTACCTTTGCGACCTCACGGCTGTTTGCCTACATCTCATTAACCTAAGACACTGAAAATCACACATTTTAATGAAAATCGATTCCCATTACTCCGAAAAATTTGAAACGCGCCACATTGGCCCGAATGCTCAGCAAACAGAAGAAATGTTAAAGGTGGTAAAGGCCAAATCGATTGATGAACTCATCGAGCAAACCATACCTGCCAGCATTCGCCTCAAAAGTCCATTGAATTTGCCAGCCGCTAAATCTGAGTTTCAGTTTTTGAACGATTTCAAAAAGCTGGCTTCGAAAAATAAAGTGTTCAAGTCGTTTATTGGAACAGGCTATTATAACACCATCACCCCCGGAGTGATCCTTCGGAATATTTTAGAGAACCCGGGATGGTACACCGCATACACTCCCTATCAAGCTGAAATTGCGCAAGGTCGTTTGGAAGCATTGATCAACTATCAAACCATGATCATCGACCTTACGGGAATGCAAATTGCCAACGCTTCTTTGTTGGATGAAGGTACTGCGGCAGCAGAAGCCATGCATTTAATGTTTGCATCGCGCAAAGCATCAAAGAAAAATGCTGAAAAGTTTTTTGTTGATCAAAATGCATTTCCTCAAACCATCGATGTATTAAAAACCCGCGCTACACCGATTGGTGTTGAGTTGGTGATTGGCGATGTAAATACCTTAGATGTTACAGATACAAATCTTTTTGCAGTCTACATTCAGAATCCAAACAACAATGGTGAAATAAAAGACTATTCATCTTTTGCATCGGCCGCACATGAGAAAGAAGTATTCGTAGTAATGGGTGCCGACTTAATGAGTTTGCTGTTGATGAAATCTCCTGGTGAAATGGGAGCAGATGTAGTAGTGGGATCTTCACAACGTTTTGGTGTGCCGATGGGATTTGGTGGACCGCATGCAGCGTTTTTTGCAACGAAAGATGAATTCAAACGTCAGATGCCAGGAAGAATTATCGGAGCGTCAATCGATGCATCGGGTAATCCTGGGTATCGTATGGCCTTGCAAACACGGGAGCAACACATCCGCAGAGAGAAGGCAACATCGAATATTTGTACAGCTCAGGTTCTTCTTTCGGTTATGGCCGGTATGTATGCCGTGTATCATGGGCCAGAAGGATTGAAAAAAATTGCCGGAAGAATTCATGGACTGGCAACTTCATTAGATAGTGGATTAAAATCGCTGGGATTCAAACAGATAAATGAAAATTATTTCGATACCTTAAAAATTTCCGTTACCGATGCTAAAGCCGTTCAACGCGAAGCCACAAAGCGCGAAGTGAATTTTAAATACTTCGACAATAATCATGTTGGAATTTCGATCGATGAAACTTCGTCATCAGAAGATATTAAAACCATTCTTGAAATCTTCGCTGCAGCGGAAAACAAAAAAGTAGCTTTCGCCTCTTCAAACGGACAAGAATTAACCTGGCCAGCATCGTTAGTAAGAAAATCAGTCTACATGATGCACCCGGTTTTCAACAGGCACCATTCTGAACATGAAATGTTGCGTTACATCAAACGCCTGGAAAATAAAGATTTGTCGATGGTACATTCTATGATCTCATTGGGATCGTGTACCATGAAACTAAATGCTACTGCCGAGATGATTCCGGTTACGTGGCCAGAGCTTGGTAACATTCATCCCTTTGCTCCTGCTGATCAAACTTTAGGATATCAGGAATTAATTAAAGATCTCGAAAACTGGTTGAAAGAAATTACCGGATTCACCGCTGTCTCTCTTCAACCGAATAGTGGTGCACAAGGTGAGTATGCTGGTTTGATGGTAATTCGCGCGTATCATCAGGATCGTGGTGATATGCATAGAAATATTTCATTGATACCTGCCTCGGCTCATGGAACAAATCCTGCCAGCGCAGTAATGGCAGGTATGGAAGTTGTTGTTGTAAAATCAGATGAAGAAGGAAAAATTGATGTTGCTGATCTAAAGGCAAAAGCAGAGCAATACAAAGACAAGCTTTCATGTTTGATGGTGACGTATCCATCTACACATGGCGTGTTTGAAGAATCCATAATGGAGATTTGTGAAACCATCCATAAAAATGGTGGACTTGTTTATATGGATGGTGCCAACATGAATGCACAGGTAGGTTTAACATCACCCGCCAACATTGGTGCTGATGTGTGTCACTTAAATCTTCACAAAACATTTTGTATTCCGCACGGTGGTGGCGGACCCGGCATGGGGCCAATCTGCTGCAACGATAAATTGAAAGCATACTTACCCGGACATGCTGTTGTAAAGACTGGAGGCGAGAAAGCCATTCATGCTGTGTCTGCAGCTCCTTGGGGAAGTGCAAGCATCTTGACAATATCATATGCATACATTGCTATGATGGGTGGTGATGGATTAACGAATGCAACCAAGTATGCGATTCTAAATGCAAACTACATTAAGAACAAACTCGAAGGTCACTACAAAATTTTATATACCGGAACGAAAGGCCGTTGCGCGCATGAGATGATTGTAGATTGTCGTGACTTCAAAAGGTTTGGTGTTGAAGTAGAAGACATCGCCAAGCGTTTGATGGATTATGGTTTCCATGCTCCAACCGTTTCATTCCCGGTTGCCGGTACATTGATGATCGAACCAACCGAAAGCGAACCGAAAGAAGAGCTCGATCGCTTTGTTGAAGCATTGATTGAAATCAGAAATGAAATCCGTGAAGTAGAAGAAGGTAAAGCAGATAAAGAAAATAATGTATTGAAGCATGCTCCTCACACTGCAGCAGTCATTACTGCCGATGTATGGACACTTCCATATAGCAGACAAAAAGCAGCATACCCACTTCCATATGTAAAAGAAGCCAAATTCTGGCCAAGTGTTAGTCGTGTAGACAATGCTTATGGCGACCGT
Organism: Chryseolinea sp.; assembly: GCA_036787535.1. GTDB lineage: Bacteria > Bacteroidota > Bacteroidia > Cytophagales > Cyclobacteriaceae > Chryseolinea. Next base: position 6,024 of record DAIQPD010000071.1, on the reverse strand, counting down.
AATTTAATGTGCAGCTGTTTGCCTCTGGAAGAATATTCCAAAAAGGAAGAAGTAGCAATCTAGTTTCAGCTATTACTTAATATAAAAAGGGCATCTGTTTAAAAGCGGGTGCCTTTTTATTTCTCCTTACAGTTCAGTGCGAAGGTCACAATGAAAAACTGAACGCTTCTATTCAAGTGGAAGTACTTTGAATAATACATTTTCATTTTTCCTTTCAATAAATCCTCTTAACTTTTCAGATCAAACCCTGCTACTATGCTCAAAAGAATTTTAACCCTATTCGCGATTACATTCGCGTCCTTTTCTAGCTTTTCTCAAACCTTATGGCTTCGTTATCCTGCCATCTCGCCCGATGGAAAACAAATCGTGTTCAGCTACCGTGGCGACTTATATGTTACTCCTACAGCAGGAGGAATTGCCCGCCCACTAACGGTTCATGATGCTTATGACTTTTCTCCAGTCTGGTCACCCGATGGAAAGCTAATTGCCTTTGCTTCAAACCGCCATGGAAACCTTGATGTGTTTATCGTTTCAATCAATGGAGGCGATCCTATACGACTTACCTATCATTCTTCTGGAGAAATCCCAACTGACTTTACTCCAGATAGTAAGAATGTATTATTCAACACACACATGGAGGACTTAGCGAGCAATGTTCAGTTTCCAATGGGTGCTTTGAATGAACTCTATTCTGTTTCTGTAGAGGGTGGTCGAACTAAAATGATCAAACCTACAACAGCTAATGATGCACAAATTAGCAAAGATGGAAACAAAATAATTTTTACCGACTGGAAGGGCTATGAAGATGATTGGCGTAAGCATCATCAATCCAGCGTGACACGCGATGTTTGGTTGTATGATGTTGCTCAAAAGAAACATACTCAACTCAGTGCATTTAAAGGTGAGGACAGAAATGCAGTGTTCGCTCCAGGTGAAAAAGAAATCTATTTTCTAACGGAGCAGTTTGGTGATTTTAATGTTGCCAAAATGAATTTAGATAATCCTCAAAACGTAACGGCTGTAACAAATCATCAAAAACATCCTGTTCGATTTTTATCTATTGCCGATGATGGAACACTTTGTTATAGTTTCAATGGCGAACTCTATACCCGTAAACCAGGTGATGCTAATTCAACTAAAGTCAATGTAACGATCATTACAGAGGACAAAGAAAAAAATCCGGGAATCCTTCAAGCGATGAATGGCGCCACAGAGTTTAGTATTTCACCGGAAGGTAAAGAGGTAGCTGTGATTGTTCGAGGTGAGGTTTTTGTTACTTCTACCGAGCACGGAACAACCAAACGAATTACGCATACACCTGAACAAGAACGCTCGGTTAGTTTTAGTCCCGATGGAAAATCGCTGATCTATGCTTCAGAACGTGGCAACAGCTGGAAATTATATCAAACAAAACTAGTGCGTCCTGAAGAGAAACTTTTTTCATTATCTACAATATTGAAAGAAGATCCCATTTTAGTTTCTGATAAAGAAACCTATCAACCTAAATTTTCTCCTGACGGAAAAGAAGTGGCTTACTTAGAAGAGCGTGTTACCCTAAAGGTACTCAACCTTGCAACGAAAGTGAGTCGTACAATCCTGGATGGAAAATATAATTACTCGTACAGCGATGGCGATCAGTGGTACGATTGGTCACCCGATGGAAAATGGTTCCTTGTAAATTTCAACAGCATCGGTCGCTGGTCATCCGAAGTTGGATTGGTGGATGCACAAGGCAAACAGACACTGGTGAATTTAACCAACAGCGGTTATAATGATAACGCCCCGAAATGGATGCAAAAAGGTAAATCAATGATCTGGTTTTCCGATCGTAACGGAATGCGCAGTCATGCAAGTTGGGGATCACAATCCGATGTATATGCCATGTATTTTACGCGCGATGCCTGGAATAAATTTAAACTCAGCAAAGAAGAATTTGATTTGTTGAAAGAGGTGGAAAAAGAAAAGGAGAAGAATGAAGAAAAAACAGAAGACGCAAAGAAGAAGAAAGGTGATACCGCTGAAAAAGATAAGAAGGAAGACAAAGATAAAATAGAACCTGTTGAGATTGACCTCGATCACATTGAAGATCGCAAAGCCAGGCTCACCATTAATTCATCTGATCTATCCGATGCCATTCTTTCTCTGGATGGTGAGCAGCTTTTTTATCTTGCCAAATTTGAAAAAGGATACGATCTGTGGGTGCATAAATTTCGTGATCGTGAAACCAAACTATTGGTAAAGTTAGAAGGGTACTCTGGCGGACTACAAATGGATAAAGAAGGTAAATTTATTTTTGCCGTTTCAGGAGGTAACATCATTCGCATTAATGTTGAGAACAACGAGCAGAAATCAATTGGCTTCAAAGCAGAGATTGATCTGGACTTTAAAAAGGAACGCGACTACATGTTTGAGCACGTGTGGCGACAAGTGTTAAAGAAATTCTACAACGAAAAATTACACGGTGTTGATTGGAATTTCTACAAACAAGAGTATTCAAGATTCTTACCACACATCAACAACAACTTTGATTACACCGAGATGTTGAGTGAAATGCTTGGCGAGCTCAATGCATCGCACACTGGCTCAGGCTACATTTACAATGATCCGAATGGAGATAGAACTGCAAGACTGGGTGCATTCTTTGACGATGCATATGCTGGAACTGGTTTAAAGATTAGTGAAGTAATTGAGAAAGGGCCACTGGAAGAAGTTAAAGAAAAAATCACATCAGGTATGATCATAAAAAAAATTGATGGGGTTGAACTTGTGCCTACTCTAAATTATTATCAGCTATTAAATCGCAAAGCCGGGCATCCTACATTATTATCAATTGAAGATGTTATAGCGAAGAAAACATTTGATGTTGTTATCAAGCCCATCAGCATCGGTGCTGAAAATGAGTTACTGTATGAGCGCTGGGTAAAGAAGATGCGTGATCTGACAGATAAACTATCCGGTGGTAAAATTGGTTATACACACGTTCGTGGTATGGATGATGAAAGCTTCCGCGAATCATACAGCGAAATACTAGGACGAATGGTGGATAAAAAAGCACTCATTGTAGACACACGTTTCAACGGAGGTGGATGGTTGCACGATGACCTGGCAACATTACTTGCTGGAAAAAAATATGTGGACTTAGAACCTCGTGGACAAAGGGTAGGTTCAGAACCAGAAAAGAAATGGTACAAACCTTCTGTGGTGTTAATGAGTGAAAGCAATTATTCTGATGCGCACTTCTTTCCTTTTACATATAAAGCACTGAACATTGGTAAGCTGGTAGGTATGCCAGTTCCTGGAACTGCTACTGCGGTGTGGTGGGAATTGATTCAGGACAACACCATTTACTTTGGAATTCCACAAGTCGGAGTAAAAGATATGAATGGAAATTATTTGGAAAATCAACAACTTGAACCCGATTATAAAGTAGCCCAAAGTTTGGATGAAGTAATTAAGAACCGTGACGAGCAATTGGAAAAGGCTGTCGAAGTTTTATTAAATGATTTGAAATAAGAATAGTTGAGACAATTGAAATTGTAAACGAGATGAGCATTAAAGTAAAAAACAAAAAGTTGGTAAAGAATGCGTTGATCATCGCTTGCCTCCTTTTTGTTTTTATTCCATTAACAGGTGTTGCACAAAAAAGCACATACAAAGGTTTTCCATCTTTAGTGTGGCCAAAGCTATACAACATCACTTTTGAAAAAGGGAAAGATGAGTTGGGCACTTTCGATAAACCCGTATTCACTCCGGATGTAAAAGCAATGAATGGTAAATCCATTATCCTTCCCGGTTACATGGTTCCATTTGAAGGTGGCATGAAGGGAAATCATTTTATGTTTTCATCTATGCCACTGAATGCTTGTTTCTTTTGTGGTGTTGGAGGGCCGGAAACAGTTGTTGAAATATACTCATCCAGCACTGTAAACTATTCTGAAAAGCCCATCGAGATTAAAGGTATTTTAAAACTCAACAGCACAGATCCTGATAAGATGATCTACGTTATCGAAAATGCTGAGATTCTTGGAGATATCGATTTTTGAAACAATACCTTTTGAAATAAAAAAAAGCGGAATCAATCGATTGGTTCCGCTTTTTATTTTAATAACATCACGGTCTAATAAATCAAACTGATTGTAGTTACTTTACATAGATAATACCTATATGAATCTACAACAACTAGAGTACATCATTGCAGTCGACACACATCGTCATTTTGCAAGGGCAGCAGAAAAAGTCCATGTAACACAGCCTACCTTGAGCATGATGATTCAAAAATTGGAGGAAGAATTAGGTGTTCGGATTTTTGATAGAAGTAAGCAACCTGTAACGCCAACTCCAGAGGGCGAGCAAATTATTTCCCGCGCCAAACAAATAATAGCGGATGTAAGTCGGCTAAAAGAATATACGAAAGAACTTAAACACGAAATATCAGGCGAGTTAAAATTGGCAGTGATACCAACTCTTGCTCCTTATCTTCTTCCCTTATTTATTAAATCATTTGTAGAAAATCATCCTCTGTTAAAAATTAGCATTCGGGAATTGGTAACAAACGACATGATCACCTCGCTAAAGAATGGTGATATTGATATTGGATTACTGGCAACTCCACTAAATGATCCGAAGCTGGAGGAGCATCCTGTCTTCTATGAAGAGTTTTTCGCGTATGTAGCCGATGAAGAAAAAATGTCCAAGAAAAAATACCTGCTACCGAAGGATATTGACTTAAGCAAACTCTGGCTGTTAGAAGAAGGGCACTGTCTGCGCAATCAGGTTTTTGATTTATGTGAGCTTAAGAAAAAAGATTTTGAGAGCGATCGCCTTCACTATGAAGCAGGAAGCATTGAGACCTTAAAAAATTTAGTAGATCATCACAAGGGCATCACCATACTGCCTCACTTGGCCACACTTGATTTAACGACAAAACAAAAAGCAAAAATCCGTCAGTTTGGTCATCCTAAACCTGTGCGCGAAATTAGCCTAGTGGTAAATAAAAATTTTCACCGTTCAAGCATGCTCACTTCTCTACGGGCAGAGATTGAAAAGCAATTACCTTCTTCCATACTTAGGACGGGTAAGAAAAGAATATTAGGAATTTAAATTCATAACACCTGAAAGTGTTTCGATTAGCCAATCTGTATCACTCTGGTTATGCGAATGGAGTTTATCTGGGCAATAGCGAAAAGTAAAACACGTTGATTACTCCTCTAACACAAACACTCTCACATCAGAAATCTGTAAAGTAAAGAAGCCTAATCCTCCCTTCACATTGGTTGGGTAATTCAAAGGCTCACTGGCAAGCTCAGAAAAACCATATCGATTTTCATTTCGCAGTTCCCAGAATTCATAATATTCTTTCTGAACATTTGAAAGAAAGACTGCAACGGTATCACCTTCCATGAAATCACGAAAGAAAACACGAAACTCATCTTGAAAAAGCTGTCCTTCAAAATCACGATCATCTTTCAGATAGGTAAAGACATTAGGATTGAGCAGAGAGGTAAGTTCTTGGGTGGAAGAAAATTGCTGAACATTCACCATATAAAAATTCTCTCCTTCCGGATCTCGTAAACTATAGTTTACTTCAGCCAACGAATCATACTCATTAATAAACAATCGCGCATTAACGTTCTCAAATGGTACCGATTCTTTCAACTGCGCAAACGCACTTATATTTTGTAACCCTTCTGCTTCAGCACGAAGTTCATAGGTAATGCCTGCAGTCCATTCAATGGTTACTCCTCCATACAATCCGTTTCCAAGGGATGTTAAGGTATCGATGTTATTTTGGTAATGTAATGTAACCAAAGCATCATTGATCATGATTTGCTGAAGTAGCTCCTCAGGATCACTGTCATCGCCAGCATCCAAAGCCCCTATACTTCGTGTAAGCAATACCACCAACCCGCGGTCTGGAATAATTTGAGATGACACTACAATCTTCGACTCTAGCGTAGGCAAACCATCAACAGGCAATGGATCAGGCAGGCAGCTACTCATCATCGATGCAAGACCCAACACAAT
>DAIQPD010000285.1:0-4015 GCA_036787535.1 Chryseolinea sp. | reverse complement strand
TTCTAACAATCTCGAAGAAACGGAGAATAGATTAATAGAGATTGCCTATCAATCCGTTCGACAGAGAGTGGCAAGCGCGCTGTTGAAGATAAACGAGCGATTGGGAGAATCCAATAGTGCCACAACCATTACCGTTGCCAGAAGAGACTTATCAAACATCGTAGGAACAGCCACCGAGTCCCTGAACAGGACGTTAGCGGATTTTAAAGATGAAGGTTTGGTTCAAATCACAGGTGAAGGCTTGAAAATTATGAACAAGCAAAAGTTGGAGCGGATGCTGCATTAACTCATCCCATTGAATCTGCGTAAATCTGATTATAACCGGAAGTTTAAGCAAAAAAAACTTTTGATAAATTCCTGTTTAATGATTTTCGTCACTGCCAAAGTTATTGACAAGATGTAATTTCAAACGGCTTAAAAGAAGAACGTATTCTTGCGAAATCTGAACTTAAGTAATCGACCAACACTCGTTTTGTATTTGCTTGCTGTTGTCGTTTTAGCAATGTGCTCTATGAGAAACGTTTAAATAAATGAACTCATGAAGGTGCTAATGTTTGGATGGGAATTTCCACCGCATATTTCCGGAGGGTTAGGAACAGCCTGTTATGGGCTTACGCAATCACTCATGGAAGAAAATACAGAAATTCTTTTCGTTGTTCCCAAAGCGCACGGTGATGAGAATTTTAGTCTGATCAATGCCTCAGAAATTTTAGTTCAGACATCTGTTGAGGAGACAACTGCAACCACTCCTGCGCATGGTAAAGCAAACGAGTTGGTGGAGATTAACGTCAGTTCTTTTATCGCTCCCTATACCAATGTCGAATGGTGGGATGAGACGAAGACAATTCAAAATTGGAATTATGAATTTCCATCTCACACTCTGAAAGAAGTACGCGTAACAGGAGGGAAACGTTATGAATTTACTGGTACGTATGGTTCGGCATTATTAGATGAAGTCGAACGCTACGGTGAAGTCGCTGCTGCAATTGCGAAGCAACATTCCTTTGATGTAATACATGCTCACGACTGGCTTACGTATCCTGCAGGTATTGAGTCAAAGAAAGTAAGTGGAAAACCGTTGGTGGTGCATGTTCATGCCACAGAGTTTGATCGGGCGGGAGAGAAGAATGTTAACAGCAAGGTATTTGAGATTGAACGTAGTGGAATGGAAGCGGCAGACAAAGTTGTTGCGGTTAGTCAATTGACAAAAGATATTATTGTTTCAAAGTATCACATCAACAAGAATAAAGTGGTGGTAATTCACAATGGCATTATTCGGAAAGAGAAGGATACATTTAAAATATTGCCAAAGATCAGTGAACAAGTGGTGACGTTTCTTGGCAGAATAACGTATCAGAAAGGTCCTCAGTATTTTGTTGATGCAGCGCGCAAGGTATTGGCTCATTTTCCGAATGTACATTTTGTAATGGCAGGGTCAGGCGATCTTCTTCCGTCAATGATTGAACGTGTTGCACAATGGAGGATGTCTTCTCACTTCCATTTTACGGGTTTTTTAAAAGGAAGTCAGACGCAACAACTATGGTCTGTGAGCGATATCTATGTGATGCCATCGGTGTCAGAACCGTTCGGTATCACACCACTTGAGGCAATACAGGCAGGTGTTCCGGTTATTGTTTCCAACCAGTCGGGCGTATCTGAGGTAATGGATCATGCTATTAAAGTTGACTTTTGGGATACGGATAAATTGGCAAGTGCCATTATGAATGTATTGCAACACAAGGCGCTTTCGCGTTCGTTGAAAGTGAATAGTAAAAAAGAACTTAATCTTCTTACCTGGAATCGGGCAGCGAAAAAAATTAATACTCTTTATCATGAACTCCAACAGACGAAGTAATTCCAAACAGTATCTGAATTTGTATTTTCAGATTCATCAACCCAGACGACTGAAGAATTTTCATTTCTTCGACATCGGATCCAATGGTTCTTATTTTGATGACGAACTTAACAAAGATATTCTTGCGAGAGTTGCGCGTAATTGCTATTTGCCAATGAATAAACTGCTGTTAAGACTTATCAAAAAGTATCCTCAGATCAGGATTACATTTTCAATTACAGGCGTTGCCTTAGATCAGTTGCAGAAACATGCATCTGCTGTTGTTGATAGTTTCCGGGCGTTGGCTGCAACAGGTGCGGTAGAGTTTTTAGGTGAAACCTATTATCATTCACTGTCATTCCTAATTAATAGGACTGAGTTTGCTACTCAGATTGAAAAACATCGCGAGAAAATTATCGAGCTTTTCGGAATACAGCCTGTCACGTTTCGAAATACTGAGCTGGCGTATTCGGATGCAATAGGAACAGTTGTTTGTGATCTTGGGTTTAAGGGAATCTATTTGGATGGTATTGATAGTATACTGCACGGAAGATCACCGAATTATCTCTATAAACATCCGCTGTCCGACCTGGTTCTCATTCCAAGGAATTATAGGTTGAGTGATGACATTGCCTTTCGATATGCCGATAAGAACTGGGTGTCGTGGCCATTAACGGCAAAAACTTTTGTAAGCTGGTTGAAGTCTATTCCAAATGAAGAAAACTTTATTTGTCTGGGTATTGACTACGAAACTTTTGGCGAACATCAAATGGCACAGGATGGTATCTTTGAATTCATGGAAGATGTCATTTCGAGCGTGGCGAAACTGAAGCAATTTGGATTTGCTACTCCGACCGAAGCAATTAAATTCCTTCCAGCAACAGATGCGATCTCTACAACAAAAGTTATTTCATGGGCTGATCAGGCTCGCGACCTGTCTGCATGGGTTGGTAACGATATGCAACGTGACGCCTTTGATACCCTGATGAAGTTATACCCCAAAGTGATGAATACAAGTAATGAAGCCTTCATCAATACCTATCGGCATCTACAGACCAGTGACCATTTCTATTATATGTCCACAAAGAAAGACGAAGACGGAGATGTTCACCAATATTTTAGTCCATACAGTTCGCCTTACGAAGCTTTTATGAACTACATGAATGTGCTGGCGGATGTTGAGTTAAGAATTCGTAACCTGCAAGCAAAGCTAAATCAAAAGACGAAACTTGAGAGGCGAAGCCGGCCAGATATAAACCTCTTGCTCAAACGAAAGGGATTGGTAAAATAACAGGGGACGTGGCAGTGATTCTGCTTCATGGATGATGTGAATCTTGTTAGTTGGTGATGGTCGTCATCGCTTAGAAGTGAAAAATTGATTTGATTTATATCAGCATAGTTAAAGCCTCTGAAATCAGCTGGGAAGTAAATCGGTGGGTCTTGTGTTAAAAACGCAATTTTAACCTGTCGTTTGAAATGTTTTTTAAAACATTATCTGATCAAGGGTTTTAGGTATGAAGATGAAAGGGTAAAGCATGCGAAGATATGCATCAAACCAGAGTAATCGGAAAAGGCGGAGCATGATTCCGCCTTTTTTATGTCATTGTAATACGAGGATGTGAAATCTATTCTCGAAAAGGGGAAGGTTCAAATATCGCCTGAATTTTTCGTGGTAAGGTACCGAGCGGTTGATCAATTTCTCCCTCGCTCACATAAGGTCGCATGGTATCAATCACGGCCCGCACGGACTCCAGTATATCTTCTTTGCTATTGAAATCGCGCCAGGAATTCTGACCATCTTCTTGTATGATCTCAATAATAAAATCATCTACCGTTTTGATTTTATTTTGTTGATTCATTTGCAAGCCATCAACCTATACACTTTTTAGTGCCATCGGTAACTGCGCGATCAATTGCAATGACTCTTCTACACTTAAACGATTTCGAAGAACCCGAAATGTGCTTCTTACGATCCGCGCTGCATGTGCGCGATCGGAATCTTTAAGATTTACCGCAAGCGCATGAAGGAATTCATTTCCTTTCATGGCATACTTTTCAAAATCGAGTAACTTAATTAAACACATGGCGGTTAATAGATGATCCAAAGTTGTTACAAAAAAATAAATTAGCATTAATTGGTCGAGTTTTGAGTGGTCCAAATTATATAAAAATTATCATTTC
>DAIQPD010000284.1:0-4053 GCA_036787535.1 Chryseolinea sp. | reverse complement strand
GGCATCATCCAGCTTTCCCAAACTAATCTCAATTTGCCCTACCAGCATGGAAGCTGCGATAAAATGCGCTGTATCGTTCAATGATTCAAAGCGCTTCGTGGCCATGAGTCCATGCTGCCAGGCACCTTCGTTGTTGGCAACTCTGAAGTTTACATTTGATAATCCCAGATAGCAAAGTCCTTCATTCAGAGTATCCTTGAGTTGCTTTGAAAGTGTGAGCCCTTCAAAGTACGCACCAACAGACTCGCGATAGTTCCCCGCAGTTTCATGAACTTTCCCTTTCCCTACCAGGAGTGCGGCAAGCGTTGAAGAGTCTTCTAGGTTCTTTGCTGCTTCAATAGCTTTATCAAAGTAAAATGAAGCTGAATCCGTTTGGTTAGTTTTGACAAAACTTTGGGCTCGTTCGGCAAGTGCATTTATATCTTCGGGTGCATCAATGACGGTTGGTTGTCCAAAGCAAACTAAGGACCTGAAAAACAGTGCACTAAAAAATATCTTCATTCCATATTGCTTGACCAAAACTGTATCAATTTTCATTTCAAATATGAATTAATTTTTATGGATGGGCAATTGAAAACGCCTTTATACCGTACATACTCATTGTTAAATTGGTAATGTTTTGCCGTAGGTTCAAAATCCACATCGCTAAGAAACTAATGTGGAAGTTAGAAGGTGAAGCCTTATAATTTGTCACTTTCAAGACAGAACAGTAGATTGATGGAGTGAACTACATCCAAATATGGTTGTTATATCGTACATAGACTAAAATTATCTAGACATGCATCAATCCATCATCCTCGTATTTCTGGCCTCTGTGTTTGCCTGTAAACCATCGGATCAAAAGAAAGAAGTCAACACTCTCACACCGGTTGTTCAAATATCACAGGTGGATACAGTCGGTAAAATAGTAAAGACTGAAGCGGAGTGGAAAGCCACCCTTACACCGCAACAATATCATATCCTTCGTGAGAAGGGAACAGACGCACCTTTTAAAGGCGAGTTTACTTACACCAAAGACAAAGGCACTTACAAATGTGCAGCATGTGGCAATCCTCTTTTTACCTCCGATATGAAATTTGAGTCAGAATGTGGGTGGCCGAGTTTCGATAAGGAATTGGCGGGTGACAGAATCAAAACTATAACGGACACTTCCTTTGGCATGGTACGCACTGAAATATTGTGTGCCCGTTGTGGTTCGCACCTTGGACATTTATTTGATGATGGACCTACCTTAACCGGAAAGCGATACTGTGTAAACTCCACTTCGCTGGATTTTACAAAGGAGAAGAAATGAGGAGTTAAAAATTAATCCATTATAAGAAGGTGCATTAGCCAAAGGAGTTTGGCTAATGCACCTTTACTTTTGCTATGTGTATTGAATAGATGTAGTGCTCTTGGTTTTACTTGTCGGAAGAATTTACGAAAAGTTGTGGTTTGAGTCGTGATGGAATAATTATCTTGTCGTGCTTAGATATTTTTTAGAATGATAAGTCCGACTATTTCAAAATCAACACTGGATTTTTTACATAAGTTATCACGGAACAATAATCGTGATTGGTTCAATGATCACAAGACATTGTATTTGCAAGCCCAGGAAAATGTTGAACATTTTATGGATGCGTTAATTACCAAGATGAATGTACACGATCAACTCGAAACACCATCTGGTAAAAAAGCGCTGTACAGAATTTATAACGATGTGCGTTTCTCGAAAGACAAATCTCCTTACAATCCAAGATTTGCAGGCTACCTTAAAAGAGTGAAGCCCTACCTTAGAGGCGGATATTATATTTGGATCAAGCCCGGAGGTTCTCGTATTGGTTGTGGATTCGGTCACCCCAATACTGATGATCTGAAACGAATCCGGTTGGATATTGATTTGAATTATGATGAGTGGAATAAGCTTCTAAAATCAAAATCAATCAAATCAAATTTTGGTGTAATGAAAGGAGAGAAGGTTAAAACCGCTCCGCGAGGATTTTCAGTTGATCATGTAGCAATTGATTTGCTTCAGCACAAGCAGTATTGGTTTGAGCGCTCTTTTACAGATGAAGAAGTTCTATCAAAAGATTTTGTGTCAATGGTGAATAAAACGTTTAAAGGTATTCGTCCATTTTTTGATTATACCAGCGAAGTGTTGACTACCAATCTAAATGGTGAGTCAATTTTTTAATGAAGTACCTATTAGATAATACAGGTATTAGATTCATTTCAAACCATTGCATTTAATTTTTTAAAAATAATCTTCATTTTTCTTATCGAGGGATGAACCTTTCCTTCATTCTCACGTGTTAACAAAATTGTTAAACAAAAATGACAATGGATACCGAAGAGGTTCAAACCGATAGGCTGATAAAAGAAAAAGCGAAGATTCTGTTCTTTCAGAAGGGATTTTTGAATGCTACAACGCAGGAGATTGCTGATGAGGCCGGAGTAAACAGAGCCCTAATCCATTACTATTTTCGGTCACGTGAGCAGATGTTGGACCTCATTCTTGATGAAACATTATTAGAAAAGAAGGAAAGGGTAAAAGGTGTCCTTGCCACAGACCTTCCCTTCAGAAAGAAGATCGCAAATTACATCAATGCTTTGGTCGACTATGGTTTAACTTATCCATATCTCGACAATTTCATCATCAGTGAAACAGCACGGCATCCTGATAAGATCAGAGAGTTTTGTTCACGCGAAAGTGTTAAATCAAGTGATTTGATCCGAGAACAATTAGAAGCTGAAATTCAGGATGGAAAGATTGCACCCATTACGCCTGAACATTTTATGGTCAATCTATCATCGCTCTGTAATTATCCATTACTCGCAAAGTCTGTGCTTCAAATGATTCACGGCATGACGGATAATACCTATCGGGATTTCTTACTGGAACGAAAAAAAATAATCTACCGAACCATTTTTAAAGAAGAAATGCCAGACTAAAATTCAAACCAAAAAAACAGAAAACCTTAAAAGCACTTTACATCTATTATGCAATTCAACTCAACTAAAACACAATTTCTCTGGGCAATTTTGCTCATTCTTTTTCTTCCCACAGTTGTAAATGCTCAACAAACTGAGCCTTTGGATAGCGTGCTTCAATCGGCTCCACTTGATAAGGTAGTTCAGTACGCATTGGAACATCAGCCTGCTATTAAACAGGCTGAAATCGATCAGGAAATAACGAATAAGATTATCAAGGGAAAACTAGCGGATTGGTATCCACAGGTAAACTTTGTACTTAACTACCAGCGTCTTTTTGATAAGCAAGCGAACATTATTGGAGAGACTTTGGTACGCTTTGGCGCTTACAATTCTTCATCCGCTCAGCTTTCAGCCACACAAAATGTTTTTAATCGTGATGTTTTGTTAGCCAGTACTACGGCTTCGAAAATAAGAATGCAATCCAGTTACAATACGGTTAGTGCCAAGATCGATATGACAGTAGTGGTAACGAAAGCATTTTATGATCTATTGGCGACAGAGCAACAGATTAAGGTAAATGAAGAATCAATCGCACGGCTGGAGCAAAGTTTGAAGGATGCCTTCAGTCGGTATGAAGCAGGTGTGAGTGATAAAACAGATTACAAGCGTGCTACAATTTTATTGAGCAATGCCAAAGCTACTCTCAAAACAAACTCGGAGCTGCTGCGCGTAAAACATGAATATCTCAAAACCGTGATCGGTTATCCTACGGATCATGACCTGCCTATTCAATATGATACCTTGCAAATGGAGACAGAGATTGCGTTGGATACAACAGAGCAGTTCAATCATGTAAACCATATTGCTTACAAGGTTATGCAGACTCAGCATGAACTTCAGGAAGCCAACGTGAAGTATAGCAAATGGGCATTTTTACCAACACTTAATCTGAACGCAAATTACAATCTCAACTATCAGAATGATTCTTTTGGATCACTGTATGGTACCAGCTATCCGTATTCCTTTATGGGTGCCTCATTAGGGTTTCCGATTTTTCAGGGAGGGAAGCGTAGTGCTAAAATCCAGGAACAGAGATGGGCGAGTAAACGAATAGATGTTGGTCTCGCTAATCTGGAGAGT
>DAIQPD010000283.1:0-4131 GCA_036787535.1 Chryseolinea sp. | reverse complement strand
CTGTTACAAATCTGTTTTCAGATTCTTGTCCAGTCTTATAGGGGGTTAGTACAATGACTCTCATCAAATGAAAGCGTGTGATTTAAACATTGAAATCTTAAAATATTTACACACAGCACACCAGCATACTCATACAGAATTGCTTCCTCTTAAATAAAATTTAATTTCAGTACCGTAATCCAATTGAAATTGCTATCTAATTTAAAATTCATGTTTAAAAAACAGTTCCTTCTTTTCCTATTTGTATTAAATGCTCCGTTAATTTTTGCGCAGAATCAGAAGTCAATCAACATCATCGCTTACTATTCTGCCGGTCCGGAAAAAGTGGCCAGCATTCAAGCTGAGAAGTTAACACACATCATTTTTAGTTTTTGCCATTTAAAAGGTAATCGATTGCAAGTCGATTCACCAAGAGATTCGATAACCATTAAAAATCTGGTTGACCTAAAGAAACGCAACCCGAATCTCAAAGTCATTCTTTCGCTCGGTGGTTGGGGTGGTTGTGAAACCTGTTCTCCGGTTTTCTCTTCCGCGACAGGTCGCGATGAATTTTCCAAATCCGTTCTTGAACTGAATCAATACTTCAAGACAGATGGTATCGATCTGGATTGGGAGTATCCTACTATCGAAGGACACCCTGGTCACCCCTATTCAGTCAATGATAAACCGAACTTCACTGAACTGATCAACTCACTTCGAAATACACTTGGTAAAAACTATGAAATCAGTTTTGCTGCAGGAGGCTTTCAACATTTTCTGGAGGAGTCGGTGGATTGGAAAGCGATTATCGATAAGGTAGATCGTGTTAACCTTATGACCTACGATCTTGTCAGTGGCTTCTCCATTCAAACCGGACATCACACACCCTTGTATTCAAGACCAGGTCAGAATGAGTCGACTGATAACGCGGTAAATTATCTTATCAAGTCAGGTATCCCAGCAGACAAGCTGGTGATTGGCGCAGCTTTCTATGGAAGAATGTGGGAGAAGGTACCCAACATTAACAATGGCTTATATCAATCCGGAAAATTCAAATCCTTTATTGATTACAGTAAGCTGGGCGAACTCACAAAAGAAAAAGGATTCACTATATACTGGGACGAAACAGCAAAGGCCCCTTACCTATACAATGAAAAGGAGAGACTTTTTGTTACCTACGACAACATTCAATCCATGAAACTAAAAACCAGTTACGCAATCGATCATCAACTTGATGGTATTATGTTCTGGGAGCTTTCGATTGATGCTGCTAAAGACGGACTGTTGGACGCGATTTATAGTGTTGCTGAAAAAAGTAAGTAAACCGTATCCGTATTTACCCTGAGATGATAGATCTCTATTCAATTAAAATCATACATTGAGTAGTTTCAGTGCTACTTCATTTTATTTTAGTCGATATCGTTTCACATCTTTACCACATGATGAATTTTAGCTTTGGCAAATCAAAAAGCTTTGCCCTTGATTTGGGAAATAACAACACCGTGCTCACTGACACGGAGAGAATATTACTATCCGAACCCTCTTACATCGTTCTGAATGAGAACCGTTCGGTAAATGCAGTAGGTGAAGCTGCTTATAATATTTTTGAAAAAAGTCATGAGGCACTTCATCCTATTAAACCTTTGCGTGGTGGTGTTATTGCGGATTATCAATCGGCTGACAAAATGATCCGGTCGTTGGTAGATAAAGTATATACCAAGCGATTTTGGACCAGTGGTTTTGATACGATCATTACCGGAGTTCCCTATCAAACCACGGCCGTAGAACGCAGAGCCTTTCGCGAAACGTTAGATCAGTTTAACGCAAGCAAAACGCTGATGCTGTATGAACCATTAGCCGCAGCTGTTGGTATGGGTCTGAACATTAGAGAACCTGAAGGAAAATTAATCGTGGACATTGGTGGTGGCATTACCGAGGTAGCCATCATCTCTCTTTCCGGAGTCACTACATTTCAATCATTAAAAGTAGCAGGTGATACTTTTGACGAAGCTATTCGCGATCACTTCAGAAAAGAACACAATCTTTTAATTGGCATTCGCACAGCCGAACAATTGAAAAAGGCAATTGGTGGTGTTCACACTCAAATTGAAAACGTACCTCAGAATATTTTCGTGAGAGGAAAGTCGTTGGCCGAAGGAATACCTATGCGTAAAGAAGTTTCGTATCATGAAATGGTCAGTGTACTTACTAAACCTTTTCTTGAAATTGAAGCCGGCATTATCAATACCTTACAACACTGCCCTCCAGAATTAGCTGCCGACATTTATGGTTCAGGTATATACCTTACAGGAGGTGGCGCTCTTCTGCTTGGTATAAAAGAACGATTGGAGAAAACCATATCATTACCTGTGAACATTGATCCGAATGCACTTACCTCTGTGAGTAAAGGTATTTCGGCAGCATTGAGTGATCAGAAAAAATTTAAAAGTGTATTGATGGCCTAGAATACTTTCAGAATTATGATAACAAAATGAGCCAGCATGCGATTTATATACAGGGTTATGGCACGTACTTAATCAATCCGAAATTGGAAGCGATCCAAACGGTCTCTTTTTCTAACGCAATATCGAATATCGCATTCCTATACATTCCCTCTCGAAAGAAAATGGGGGTAATCTTACTTCCACTCAATTTCACCACTCCATTATTTGTTGACATCAAAATGATTTGATTGGCATCAATCTCAATATCACGAATCATATGATCCGGTATTTTTGAGTTTGATTTGTTATAATGCTCCCATTTATCACCAACAATAATTGAAAACCCACCGTCTCCAAATCCACCACCATATCCAATAATTAAATTTCCATTAGGCTTGAATTTTACAGCCCGTACTGTCCCAAGTTTTAAATTTGAATTTTCAGTTGTATAACTATTCCATTTGTTTTCACTATAGATCAATAATCCACCATTATGTCCAATTGCAATCGAACCCGCAGAACCAACGTCAATTGCCCTAACAATGAACTCACCTTCGGGTAATTCTAATTTGCTCCAAATATTTTCTTTATAGATTGATACTCCATTCTCACCTCCAAAATACAGTACACCGTTTTGATCTTCACAAATTGAAATTACAGATACCTTATCTGTGTGAAGTTCTTTCTCATTATAGACAGTCCATCTTGTGCCGTCATATTTAGCTATTCCGTCATCTGGATCTGAAAACGAAACCCATATGTTACCTTTTTTATCCACATGAATAGGTGAAATATAGTCACCTTTAATTTTGGAATTATTCTTGTTGAAAATTGTAAATTTTTGACCATCGAACATTAACAACCCAGCTTTAGAAGTTCCAATCCACTTGTTTCCATTCTTGTCAACGGTAACACTCAGTAGGTCGTTATCAACGAGTTCCGAATTTGACTTATCGAACAGTTTTATATCTTGTCCAAATACAGTTGAGCTTAAAAATGTTAAGAAAATTAAAAGTAGTTTCATCTATTCCTGATATGTGTCATAACTATTTAATATCATCAACCAAAATAATCACAGGTCTTTCACTTCCCTGAAATGTTACGCTATTGTTTTGTATTGAAAGCTGCGATTGTTTTCCCTTTATCTCGCCAACGGTTAGCTCAACCTTCTTCGCACTCTTGGGTGAACCTACCAACTTTAATTCAAACCGAGGAACTACATAGTTTACTTTCGTCTTTGACCAAACTACATACGCTCCCGATGTATTCTTTACATCTCTGAATTTATAAATCAAAATATTCGGGTCGTTAGATTTTTCTTCCCCGATATAAACCATGTTCGTAAGTGAGTTCTTTAAGGTATACACATAATACCATGATTTCTTAGGAGACCAATCATCTTTAGGGCCAACCAAGCCACAGGAAGTAAACCATCTCGGACTTTGAGGATTAATATCACGCAGCATATACATTTGCGCGCGATCAACTCCTGCGGCCGCAAAGGCAAGGTATGCGCGAACAAGCCACTGTGCCTGAACTTCCTGAACATCGAAAGAACCAATGGCTGGAGGAGCCAAAGGTGATCCGGGATTTGTATCCCATCCAAATTCTGAAATCCATACTTCCACATTCGGAAAATGTTTATCCCGATAATCAACAACCGCCATCATCTGTTCTTTGAAATTATCATCCTCCGGACTTCTCGGGG
>DAIQPD010000070.1:0-20180 GCA_036787535.1 Chryseolinea sp. | reverse complement strand
CACGCGTTGCTTTCTGATGTCTTCCATCTTGGTCCGAATGGTTCCTTCCAGTTTACGCAATTCTCTTTCCGTCATTGACTTTATTTTGTATAAAGGTATTGAGAAAATTCAAATGCATTTTAATTCGTGTATTGGTGCAAACAAAATAATCGCAGATTGTTCATAAGCAAAGCCGACATGTTGATTTATATTCGTTCTAAACTTGGGAATACTTGTACCATACTATTACATTATCGCCTTAATTCATTTTATCCATTCCATTGATTTTATATGAATAAATTCATCGATGCTGTAAAGGTTCTCATAGCGCTAAACATTGTTTTATTCGCCATCCCTTTTCTATTTCCGGAAATGGAAAAGACGTTGCCTCAATTGCTTGCTTTATACTTTCCGAAGAATCCAAATTTTCAATATTGGCAGCTCGTTACCAGTATGTTTATGCATGGCGGATTCGCGCATCTGCTTTTAAACATGTATGGACTGTGGGCTTTTGGTACACCACTCGAAGCGATGTGGGGTAAAAATAAATTTCTTCTTTTCTATTTTATCTCTGGTATTGGTGCTAATCTGATTTATCTGGCGGTGAATTATTATCAATTTGATTCCACTTATTCTGAACTGTTGAGTGCGGGTCTTTCTGCAGAAAATATTCAAGCAATTTTAAATACAGGCAGTTATGATACCAGTATTACCCAAACCATAACAACAGAACAGCTCACTCGTTTTTATCAAATATTTCATACACCAGCGGTCGGTGCTTCGGGTGCTGTCTATGGTGTGTTGGTAGCATTCGGAATGGCGTTTCCAAATGCAAAGCTGGCGCTGATCTTTTTACCTGTTCCCATTGCCGCAAAATACTTTATACCCGTCTTAATTACGATTGACCTATTTTCTGGTGTTACCGGCTTTTCAATTTTCGGTGGTAGCATTGCGCACTTTGCACATGTTGGAGGCGCAGCAGTAGGCTTTTTGCTTGTGTTGCTTTGGCGTAATAAAACAACAAGGCCACAGGTTGAGCAGGATAATTATTGAAGCATTCTTTCCCAATACGAGAAGCAAAAAGACTTAGAAGATGCATTAAAGCAATAGAAGTAACTTTTCAGCAATGGTACACGATTTGGGTAAGGAGACGAATAAAGAATCGAAAACTGAAATGGATACGAATACCGTCAATGCCTCTGCCTACTACCTGCTGATTTGTGCAGACGGACATGTAAATGAAAAGGAGCTGCTTTTGGGAAATACGATGATTGCTGTTGAGGGCTTAGACGGTAAGAAATTTGAGGACGCAATAGGTACCTTCAAATCTCAGGACAAAAAACAAATCTACAACTTGTGTATTTCCGGACTGAAGAAAATGGAAAAGAAAAAGCAAATCCGTTGCGTATCATGGCTCAGCTTAATTGCCAATTCAGACGGCTTTATGGATACAAAAGAGTGGGACTTAATTTATAAGATTTATAATACTGAACTTGGAATCTCGTTGAACGAAATTTTAAAGACGCAAAAGGAAATTAAAGGAGCTATTGGAAAATGCTCTGTGACCTGCGATGTGACATTACATTACTCACTTAATTAAAGACAATAGATTTTATGTTTATGCTGGAACTAAGTTCCAGATCAAGCGCTTACATCTTACCCCAATTTCTTAAATACCAGAAACTACGTTTCGTGCCAGTAAGGGAGGAAACCCGAACCATAGAGCACAACGTACACATGAAGATTCCCTATAATAATTGATCAGGAGAAAAAATAGCAATATCTTCAACAGCTAAAACCAAAACCCGATCAATATGAAAAAAACCTCTCTGCTGGTCATTGTCCTTTGCTTTGGATTTTGCCAGGTCAATGCTCAAACCGCCCTGACTAAATTCAAGACGGAGGTATGTGATTGTTTTCAAAAGATGAAACCGGAAACAATCAATACCGCTACCGCAGTTCAAAAAGAAATTGGCACTTGCTTTACTGCGGCTGCATTGGCGAATCAAAAACAGTTGAAAAAGTCTAAAGCAATTGATCTTGATATCGCAACGGAGGACGAAATTTCCAATCTATGGAAGCAAATCTTTGAACATTGTGGTGACGCTACATCAGCGGTTTTTGACAGGGTTGAAGTTTTAGAGAATGAAGCGATTGCAAAGAGTTTTCAGGGAGTCATTACCTATGTCCAGGATATCAAACTATCGGCATCTTTTGAAAAAATGGGGCTTAACAAAAAAAAGATGATCGAGGAAATGAATAAAGAAGGTTCATGGTTTGATACACTAATAGTAGTGTATCAAGGAGGGAATTATGCTAAGTTCGGAAACAATGCGAAGGAAACTACAAAAATATATGTTCAGGAGGATAATATAATTTATGCGTTCAGCGCAAGTGATGCCGATGTGTGCAGTGTGCAAGAGGCCGTAGATCTGGATCTTAGTGGCAATCCCGATAAGCCCTTGGTTATCGAATTAGATAGCGTAGCAACCATAATGGGTATCCCGTGCAAGATCATCAGCGTAAAATGGAAGCTTAGCCAAATCGATTACTATTATAGCGCTACACAGGCGCAAGCCAGCCCCGATTTATTTTCCAAACACTCAAGCGAGGGCTTGGCTGAATTTGTTAGCAGGACTAAATGTTTACCGTTACAGATTGTGACAAGCACCATGGGCATGACTATTATTCAAACAGCGGTAGAGGTAAAGTCAGTGAAAATTGACGAAGAGGTATTCAGTATTCCCGAGTTGGTGGAAGACGAAAGTCTAAATGCAATAGCGTTGCCCGGTATAACAATGAAGCGAATAAAAAAATAATCCCACCTATTTTTCCGCAGCCCCCCTAGTCTGGAGACACTGCGGAAAAAAAGGAGGGGCGCTGGGAATGAGCCTTCCCTAACGAAGTTCAAAATCACTTCAGCAAAAAAAACCTTTGCTAAGAAAATGTATTTCCAATTATCCGCTTCGAAAACGTTTGCTTTGCTAAAATCATAAGGTAATTCAATCCTTCCTTCCTAAATACTAAACAAGCCATTAATCTTTAGTCACAGTTTACGCCTCCGGATTTGCTATTCGGATTGTTATTCTAATACCATTTTAATGCAAACTCTTTTGAGATGATTGAATGTAAAATCAACTTTGTATCATCGATGAAGAAGTTTATAATCAGATTCATTTTACTGCCGTGTATTTTGGCGTTGAACATCAACTCCAATCTATATGCTCATGCTTTTCAAGGTTGTTCTTATGCTTCAGCATCCTCCGCTATTAAAATTCCATTAGGGCACCTCAGTAACAATACCAAAAGTATCAATTCATTTTTTTTTACTTCAGAACAAACTTTCAAATTAGATATTGCTGAAATGGAAGAAGATAAGCTTTCTTCATCCAAGGGATATTTAAATGGAATTAATTCTTTCACCATACTATTTCCAGATCAGACACCGGGTCATTTCTTTGGTTACATAAGGAGAAGCGAATCACTTGCCGGATTATTTTCAGTTCTCACGTTGACTAGCTCGTACCTTGTATTTAAGGTATTCAGAATTTAGAATCTATTCTGGCAAAATTTCAATTGCCAAAACTCCAACGTTCCTTCGATAATTCAGCATCCATTTACATCTGCGGAAAAATCGATGTTACAACGATGGCATGTGTACACAATAGTCATCAACAAAAACCTACAGTTAAAAAATAAATTATGAAATCAATTATTATGCTTCTCAGCTTGTATGTGTTATTCGCTGGCACAGGTTGTGAATCACACAAAGGAGAAAAAAAGGAGAAAGAGCCCAAGTTTTTGATCACCAGTCCTGTGAAGAAGGACACTTCTATCACCAAAAACTATGTATGTCAAATTCGTTCAATCCAACACATTGAAGTAAGGGCATTGGAAAAAGGGTACCTGCAACAAATTTTTGTTGATGAAGGACAGGTTGTGAGAAAGGGACAACTCATGTTTCAAATCATGCCAATTCTCTACAAGGCAGAATATCAAAAGGCAAAGGCTGAAGCAAACTTTGCAGAGATCGAATATAAAAACACTAAACAACTTGCCGATAGCAACATTGTAGCACCCAATGAACTCGCGTTAGCCGGTGCTAAACTGGATAAGGCGAATGCCGAATTAGCATTAGCTCAAGTGCACTTAAGCTTCACAGAAATCAGAGCACCCTTTGAAGGTATCATGGATCGCTTTCATGTGCGACTTGGAAGTCTCATAGACGAAGGCGATTTACTAACGAGTCTATCGGATAACAGCATGATGTGGGTTTACTTTAATGTACCTGAATCTGAATACTTAGACTACGAACAAAGTGTGAAGGGAAAGGAGAAGACGAAGGTAACGTTACAGATGGCAAATAAAAAAATGTTTGCTCATTCAGGTGTCGTTGAAACGATTGAAGCAGAGTTTAATAATGAAACGGGAAACATCGCATTCCGCGCAACTTTCCCTAACCCCAAAGGACTGCTAAGGCATGGCGAAACGGGAAATATATTATTGAATGTACCGGTAACCAACGCACTCCTTATTCCACAAAAAGCAACCTTTGAAATTCTTGAAAAGAAGTACGTCTTCGTGATCGATAAACATAATCGTGTGATATCCCGACAGATTACGATCGGACAGGAACTACCACACATCTATGCTGTGACTGAAGGTTTAGCCGAAGGAGATAAAATACTTCTTGAAGGTCTGCGCCTTGTAAAAGAAAATGAAAAAATACATACCGAGTTTGTAAAACCTGATTACGTATTGGCTCACCTTGATCTATACGCTGAATAGTTAACTTCTAAAAGCTAAAGAAATGTTTAGTAAAATTATTCATAGGCCCGTCTTTGCCATTGTAATTTCGGTCATTATTGTTTTTGTAGGTTCGCTGGCTATTAAACAGCTACCTATTTCACAGTTCCCTCAGATTGCACCCACTACGGTAAGTATTTTCATTGCTTATCCAGGATCAAGTGCTGATGTATTAATCAAGTCTACACTGATCACATTGGAGAATGCGATCAATGGAGTTCAGGACATGCGATACATGACATCGGATGCGACCAGTGCCGGTGAAGCAACAGTAACCATCATCTTTGAACCAGGTACCGATCCAAATCAGGCCGTAATACGAGTCAAGACAAGGGTGGATCAGGTAATGCCGCTTCTCCCCGACCTGGTTCAACGTGAAGGTGTTATCATCACTCCTATTCAACCTAGTATGTTGATGTATGTGAATCTCTACGCCAAGGATAAAACCATGGACGAAAAGTTTCTATACAATTACGCCAGCGTAAAAATGATTCCGGAAATCAACCGGATTCATGGAGTAGCCAGAACTCAGATATTAGGTAGTCGTACCTATGCCATGCGTGTTTGGTTAAATCCAGAACGCATGCGCGCGTATAATATTTCCATCGAAGAAGTAATGAAGGCCTTAGCCGAGCAAAGTATTATTGGTCGCCCAGGCCGATTAGGACAAAGTTCTGGCATTGCAGCGCAGTCATTAGAATATGTGCTTACCTACAAAGGAAGATTTAATAAACCAGAAGAGTACGAAGGTGTTATTATCAGAGCTAATTCAGAAGGTGAGACAATTCACTTAAGGGATATTGCTGATGTTGAATTAGGTAGTGAGTTTTTTGATATCTATTCCAATTTAGATGGCCATCCTTCTGCGGCTATTGTGTTGAAGCAGAACTATGGAAGCAATGCCAGTGAAGTCATTGCTGAGGTGAAAGCGAAGCTTGAAGAAATGAAAGAGAGTTTCCCTCCCGGATTAGATTACAAAATCAGCTATGACGTTTCAAAATTCTTAGATGCCTCGATCGAACAGGTAACACATACCTTACGAGATGCCTTTATACTGGTGGCTCTCGTAGTCTTTATTTTTCTTGGCGACTGGCGTTCAACTTTGATCCCCATTCTGGCAGTGCCCGTATCATTAATCGGAGCATTTTTTGCAATTCAGTTTTTTGGTCTCTCCATCAACCTGGTTACACTCTTCGCACTTGTGTTAGCGATAGGTATTGTGGTGGATGATGCCATTGTTGTGGTGGAGGCAGTGCATGCTAAAATGGAAGAAGAAGATCTTAATCCCTATAATGCAGTTAAAAAGGTAATGGGAGAAATCAGTGGTGCCATTATCGCCATCACCGCTGTTATGGTATCGGTGTTCTTACCGATCTCTTTTATGAGTGGACCTGTTGGTACTTTCTATCGACAATTCTCTATCACCATGGCCAGTGCTATTGTAATCTCTGCGTTAGTAGCACTCACGCTCACTCCTGTATTGTGTGCCATGCTGTTAAAGAATAATCACGGCAAACCGAAAAAAAGAAATCTGTTAACCAAACTCCTTGATGGTTTTAACAGCGGCTTTGAAAAAATTACAGGTAAGTACACAAGCTTATTAAGGTTAATTGTAAACCGCAGAGCTCTCACATTTGGAATTCTTGGTTTATTCTGCGCAGGAATATTTTTCGAAAGTAAAATTCTTCCGTCCGGATTTATACCGAGTGAAGATCAAGGAACAATCTACGCGATTATTCAAACACCTCCAGGCTCTACCTTGGAAACCACCAATCAGGTATCACAAAAACTTCAGAAGATTTGTGAAGAAATTAAGGACGTTGAATCCGTATCATCTTTAGCAGGCTATGAGATTATGACGGAAGGACGAGGATCGAATGCCGGTACATGTTTGATTAACTTGAAACCCTGGTCAGACCGCGATCATTCCGTGAAAGAAATCATGGAAGAACTGGAAGAGAAATCGAGAAACCTTGGTACGATCGTAGAGTTTTTCGAGCCACCCGCCATTCCGGGCTTTGGATCATCAGGAGGATTTTCATTGAGATTATTGGATAAAAACACAGAGACAGATTACCAGGAGTTTGATAAGATCAACAAAAAATTCATGGACGATTTGAATGATCGGAAAGAGCTCGCAGGTTTGTTTACCTTCTTCGCAGCGAATTATCCTCAATATGAATTGGTGATCGACAATGAAGCCGCGATGCAAAAAGGAGTATCGATCGGAACAGCAATGGAAAATCTGAACATCTTAATCGGAAGTACCTATGAGCAAGGGTTCATTCGGTTTAGTCGGTTTTTCAAAGTGTATGTTCAATCAGCACCTGAATTCAGAAGACTTCCATCCGATGTATTGAATCTTTTTGTAAAAAATGATCGAGGCGAAATGGTACCCTATTCATCTTTTATGAAACTCGAAAAGAAACAGGGACCAAATGAAATTACCCGTTACAATATGTATAACTCTGCAGCGATCCGTGGTCTTCCAGCAAATGGTTATACCACAGAAGATGCCATTCAAGCGATCCGTGAAGTGGCCGCAACATCATTACCAAGAGGGTATGACATTGCCTGGGAAGGTCTTTCCTATGATGAATCAACCAGAGGAAATGAATCGCTTTATGTTTTCATCGTGGTATTAATATTTGTTTACCTGGTGTTAGCAGCACAGTACGAAAGTTTCATTATTCCGCTGGCTGTAATCTTTTCACTTCCAGTAGGTGTGTTCGGTTCATTTATGTTACTGAAGTTGATGGGACTTGATAACGACATCTATGCTCAGATCGGATTGATTATGTTGGTTGGTTTGCTGGGTAAAAATGCCGTATTGATTGTAGAGTTCGCTGTTCAGAAGCACCGTCATGGAGCAACTATTTTTGAAGCAGCTATTGAAGGCGCTAAGGTGCGCTTTCGTCCGATCTTAATGACATCATTCGCTTTCATTGCCGGCTTGATTCCGCTTGTTGTTGCAACCGGTGCTGGTGCCATAGGTAATCGTACCATTGGAGGATCAGCGCTTGGTGGTATGTTACTCGGAACAGTGTTCGGTGTAATTATTATTCCGGGCCTATACTACATTTTCGCAAAATTAGCGGACGGCCGTCAATTGATCAAAGATGAAACTGACAGACCGTTATCAGAAGAGCCTCAACATAAAAATGAAGAACATGAATAGAAGAACCTTAAACAAATTTACAGGAGTTAGTTTCATGTCGATCTTTTTTTTGGCGTGCTCTCCTACTATCGTATCGAAAAAAGAAAACACAGCAACACCTGCGAGTTATGCCAACTCACAGGATACAACGAATACAGCAAAGCTTCAGTGGAAAGAATTTTTCACTGATCCAAACCTGATCGCTCTTATTGATACAGCACTTCATAATAATCAGGAGTTGAATATTACTTTACAGGAAATTGAGATTGCGCGAAATGAAGTACGAGCACGAAAAGGAGAATACTTACCTTTTGTTGATATCGGTGCATCAGCTGGTGTTGATAAGGTAGGACGATATACAAGCAAAGGTTCCAGCGAAGCTACCACTGAAATTATGCCTGGAAAAGAAACACCCGAGCCCTTACAAGACTACATGTTCGGACTACGTGCAACCTGGGAAATTGACATTTGGCGTAAACTTCGCAATGCAAGGAAATCAGCTTTCTCCCGCTATCTGTCTACTGTAGAAGGAAAGAATTTTATGGTCACGAATCTGATCGCTGAAATTGCAAATTCGTATTTCGAATTACTGGCGCTCGACAATCAGCTTGATCTTGTAAAGCAGAATATTGAAATTCAGAGTGATGCACTTGATGTAGTGAGACAACAAAAGCAAGCCGCACGGGTTACCGAATTAGCGGTTCGAAGATTTGAAGCTCAAGTATTAAACACCAGAAGTTTGCAGTTCGGTATTCAACAGCACATAACTGAAATGGAGAATTACCTTAACTTTTTAGTAGGAAGATATCCGCAGTCTATTCAACGCAATTCTCAAAATTTCAATAATCTGATTCCGAATATTATTCAGGCTGGTATTCCTGCACAGCTCTTGGAAAATCGTACAGATGTAAAACAGGCAGAACTTAAATTGGTAGCAGCCAAACTGGATGTTAAAGTTGCGAGAGCGAAATTCTATCCATCGATTGGTGTTTCCGCAGGCATTGGCTTTCAGGCTTTTAATCCTACCTATTTAATTAAAACACCGCAGTCGCTGATCTATTCATTAGCGGGGGATTTAATGGCACCTTTAATAAATCGGAATGCGATAAAAGCAAAGTACTACAGTGCAAATGCCATGCAGATCCAGGCTGTATTTGAATATGAACGTACCTTGTTAAATGCATACATCGAAGTTGCTAATCAGTTATCGATGATCAATAACCTTGAAAATACCTTTAATTTAAAAACGCAGGAAGTGCAAGCACTTACGCAATCAGTAACCATTTCAGGTAATCTATTCAGATCAGCGCGTGCCGATTATATGGAAGTGTTGCTAACACAACGCGATGCACTTGAATCCAGGTTTGAACTGATTGAAACAAAAAAACAGCAGATGAATGCCATGGTTAACATTTATCATGCATTAGGCGGTGGTTGGAATTAACACAAGGCAAATAGTCAATAAGAAAATAAGTTTAGGTAGGTTGAGAGAACCCATTTTACAGCAATGTGAAATGGTTCTCTTTTTTTATTCTGTAGTTAGCGAAAGAGCAATCATATTAAGGAAATTCTCCGGTACACAGAGTTAAGGCATTCGCTGGCAAGTACTGGAGGTAGAAAAATATCAGGCATTCGCGCGGTTAAAGCCTACGGTGTCGCGGTAGAGTTGGGGAGAAATATCGGTATTGGTTTTGAAGAAGCGACTAAAATAGTGTTCGTCATCGTAACCCAATTCTCCTGCTATCTCTTTTACCGGTTTGTTGGTTAAATACAATTCGCGTTTGGCCTCGATCACGATGCGTTCAGAAATCAGATCAGTAAGTGTTTTGTTAAAATGGGTCTTTGCAATTTTGGCCAACGCCTTTGGTGTGATGTTCAACAAATCGGCATAGTCGCTGGCCGAGTGTTTGGTTCTGAAGTGTTCTTCGATGGCATCTCTCAGGTTTTGCAAAATAAAAGGTTGCTTACCGTCCACTACAACTTCTTCACCCTCCTCATCTACTTTTAACCTCGTAATGGTAATGAGGAATATTTTAAGGTACGAGATCAACAAATCATATTGCGCCAATGCAGGATTTTGCATTTCGATTTTCATTTGTTCTACCACCATTTTCAACGTATTGGATGCTGTTTCACTTATTTGTGTAATGGGTGGATTGTAAATATTATTAAAGAGTATGCCATTGCACGAAATTTCCTTATGATGTTTTAAAATGCAAAAGAACTCAGGATGAAAATGGATGGCGATCCCCTTAACATTCTTTGCCTTCGAAATCATGAAAGGCTGATAAGGTGAGAACGCCAACAGCGAATTTTTGCCAAAGGTATATTCTGAAAAATCAGCTTTCAATTCTCCACTTCCCTCGGTTATCCATAAGAGTGAAAAATAATTATGGCGCTGAATGTGATCAAATGCACTGTGATCTTCAACCGCAGCCAGCTTGAAAGCAAGATTTCCGTTTTGCTCATTTACTAACGTAAAGGTATTTTGTAAATTCGTCATATCAAGCTGCAAGGGATTAAAGATAGTTTTCTTTTACAATCGGACATAGTGAATCCTTATACTGGCAGGTCTTTGTTCAATTTCAACAACCTTACTTCTTCTTCCAGCTTTGCAATGTGTTCCATTTGTGAAGCAAATGCCTCCTGAATTTCTTTCTCCGTAAAACGTGGTGTAATATGCTGCGGACAATTCCAGTTGAAGGCTTTGATATGAAGCACCATCATTCGCTCCGGACGAAATTTATAATCAGCCAGATTCAAGGTCATGAAGAGATCGGGATTATCCTTTAACTCCACCACTTCTGCTTCGGCATAAATTTTCAATCGGGTTCTTGTTGGATAGTCCATCAGGATAAGGGCTACCTTATTATTGGTCGAAAGATTTCCAACTGTTATGTATTGCATGTTGCCTCTGAAGTCAATGAAGCCCAACCGTTTTTCATCCAATACCTTTAAGAACCCACTGGGTCCACCCCTAAATTGAATGTACGGAAATCCATTCTCGCCAATTGTTGCCATATAAAAGCTATCCCGTTGTGATATGAATTCCTCTTCATTTTCGGAAAGCACATCGTTATCTCCCTGCTTTTCCATCCGCGCATAACTCGCTCTGCTCCCCGATTTCTCCTGAAGTTTCTTTGCGGCATCTGAAAAGGCAAGGGTTGAATAGTCCATGCTGGTGTGTTTTAGGATATACTAAAAAATTCTTCTCTCTTCTTCTTTTATTTCCAAATCGTTGATGCTGGCATAGCGCTTCGCCATGTAACCATTTTCATCGAACTCCCAATTTTCATTTCCATAGGCGCGAAACCACTTACCTTCTGCATTTTGATATTCGTATTCAAACCGAACGGCCATTCTGTTTTCGCGAAAGCCCCACAATTCCTTTTTAAGTTTGTAGTTCAGTTCCTTATCCCATTTGCGCTTTAGAAATTCTTTCACTTCTTCCCGTCCGTTAATAAAGTCGGTTCGGTTGCGCCATTCAGTGTTGATGGTATACGCTTTCGAAACACGTTCCGGATCTTTGCTATTCCAGGCATCTTCCGCGAATTGCACTTTTTGCTTAGCCGTTTCCAGGTTGAACGGTGGCAACGGAAATCTTTTCTCTTCCATGTTGATTTTTTAGTTAAAGCAATCCGGACAAAATAAGGTTGCCCGATTTACAAGTTTTACAATTTCACTTTCCAGCGATTTCTGTTTATCGTTAGCATACCACTTGTGCAATTCTGTTGAATAGGTATCGGCTGTTTCCGGGTTTGATTTTAATCGCTTCACCAGTTTCTGTGCTTCATTTGGACGCGGTCCCCAGATGCCGTTTACATTGAAGTGATTATCCAGTTGAATGAGTTTTGGAATTGATCGGCTTTCTCCGGTAAGGTAAGCATCCATCAACGCTGGATTTTCATCGCGATACACCAACTTCATTTCAATCATGTTATTTGAAAGCTCTGATACCTTTTGAAAGACAGGAAGACTTTGTGCGGCATCACCGCACCAATGCTCTGCGAGAATTAACCAATACGTTTTGTGATGCACAGTCTTAACCAGATTTGCCAATGCATCACTCATATAATAGGTCTTTTCAACCCTACTCATTCGATGCTGATTGAGGTTAATATATTCTCTCATCATCGCATCCGGATTGGATTGCAAATCAACTTCCATGTTGCGTTTGTATTGATCGTAATCAATTCCCTTATTGACATACGCTTCATAGTCCGATTTCGAAAGTCCTTTTTCAATGATCGTTTCCATAATTCTATTTTACTTTAGCATTCACAAAGCTCATACCTAATCCTGCATGTTGACATGGAGAATTGACGCAGATCGATGGATAATTTTCTTTCCAATCGAAAGGGCTGGCCATACACCCATGTCAGCCCTTTCGACCTTTATTACCTAAACAACAGCAATCTGGTGTGCGTTCACTACAGGAAAATCTATAACCGTGTTGGCCGTTTTGTTGAAGTAGTTGGTCAGAATATTCAAGGCGACATGCGCCACGATTTCACCCACCTCACCATCTGTATAACCCGCAGCCTTAACGGCATTAAAATCAGCATCGCTTACAGAACCTTTTGCGTTTACAAGGGCTTGCGCGAATTTAAGAGCGGCATCAATTTTAGCATTACTACTGATTCCTTCGCGTGCCGCTGCAAGGGAAGGTGTATCAATACCTACCAGTTTTTCACCAATGAAAGAATGCGCTGATAAACAATAATCGCAGGCGTTGTTTTCAGCTACCGTTAATGCAATCAGTTCTCCTGTCTTCGCTCCCAACGTTCCATGTGCCAGGGCACCGCTCAAGTTCAAATAACCTTCCAACACTGCCGATGAGTTACCCATGGTTCTCATCATGTTGGGCACCATGCCTAACTTGCTTTGAATACTGTTGAACAATTCTTTTGTTTTGCCTGTCGCTTCGTCAGGACTTAATGCTTTTAAACGTGTCATGTTTTTTGTGTTTTAGTTTGTCGTTATTGACAATACAAAGGTTCAGTGCTCCAACACCGATTAAAATGGAGGATGCACGCGAGTTCATGGACAATTTTCCCTGTGCCGGAGAGCGTAAACCCGCAACAGCAAAAGAATCAATTCCATGCTTATATTTGCTCTAGCCCAATGATCAAACTTTGAAGCAGTCGGTCGTAACAACAAACAGACATAAAATAAAACAGCCCTCTCTGACGCTGAATGTCTGGTTTACGTTTTTAATTTTCGTGGTGAGTTTAATTGGCTCGCCAGCCTTTTCGCAGCACATCACCCAAGATGCAAAATTCAGGCGCCTCGCGGAGAACGTTCAACTTTCTAATCTGAACATCACGACCATCGCACAAGATTCAAAGGGATTTCTTTGGGTTGGCACTCTGGATGGACTGAATCGGTTTGATGGATATGATTTCAAAACCTATCGCAGTATTGAAAACGATTCGACATCGTTGGTTAAAGATAGAGTCGAAACTATTTACGAAGACAGTAAGGGGATTTTGTGGATCTCCACATTGAACTCAGGCTTGCAGTATTACAATCGCAGTGCGGATTCATTTTGTCGCATTCCTGAATTCTCTCAACGTTACTGTCAGGTTTTTCGCATCACAGAAGACAGCCAACATAATTTGTGGATCGGAGGCACTTACAATGAACAAGCATTTGTAGCTGTTCGGGATCATCGAACAGGTAAATGGGAGAAATTTCCGCTCTTCCGCGCAGCTGAAGGTATTTATAGTATATCACAAATTTCGGAGCATGAATTTTGGTTAGGCTCGCAATCAAATGGTCTGTTTAAGTGGAATAGAAAGACCAATGTTTTGGAGCAGAACTTCTTACATGATCCAAATAATCCCAACAGCCTTCCCGGCAATGATATTCGTGAAATCATTCACGACAAAAATGGTATTATGTGGATCGCTACCCATGATGGCGGACTCTGTAAATTCAATCTCAAGAATAATCAATTCACAAATTTTACAACAGCGTCAACAGGTGGTAAACCCTCGCTGCCCAACAACACGATCCGATGCATGATCCCTGATGGCCGCCAGCTTTGGATTGCCACTGAGAACGGTGGGCTTAGCAGAATGGATGTACATACCGAAGAGCTTACTAATTTTTTATTCGATAAAGCCAACCCCAATTCCATTATCAATAATTCTATCTGGTCCATAGCGAAAGACAGACAAGGACGAATTTGGGTAGGTTCGTTTGCCAAGGGACTTTGTGTGTTAGATGTATTAGAGGATAAAATTCCGATCTATGATCCTTCGCTCGAAAATGATCTTGTTAATGTTATTTTCGAGGATTCAAAAAACCGAATGTGGATCGGAACAGAAGATGGATTAATACTGAAGGATGACATGGGTTCTCAACGCTTTTTGTTTGACGCCAAAAAAAAGAACAGCATCAGCAGCAATGCTATCGACTGTATATATGAAGATCGAAAACACCGCATCTGGATTGGTGTATGGAATGGTGGCATAAACCGCTTTGATGAAAATTCTGAAACATTCATTCGATATAATCATGAACCAAATCGGAAGGGAAGTCTGACAGATCCAAATGTCTTTAATATCACAGAATCTTCTCAAACAGGCGAGCTGCTTGTTTCCACTTTTGGTGGTTTAAATATTCTGAAAGATGAGGAAGCAGGTATTTTTGAAAATCCATTTTCCTATCCACACGAAGGCGATCAATTTCACTTTACATTATTTGAAGATAAGGATCACAACATTTGGGTGGGTGCAAGAAGTGGATTAAGCATTTATTCGCTGGAAACGAACCAGGTCAAACACATCAATATTCAGGATGACACAACAAAAACGACTGATCAGATCAATTGCATTTTTGAAGATCATAATAAAAATCTTTGGTTTGGTTCCAGTGGTGGTCTTCATCAGATGATAAGTCAGAAAAAATTCATCACCTATACGATCAAGGATGGCTTGCCAGTGGATTTTGTTCAAGGGATTTTAGAAGACTCAAACGGAAATTTGTGGCTTGGAACAAGTAAGGGACTATCCGTATTCAATCCAACCACCAAAAAAATTAAAACCTTTGATGAAAGTGATGGTTTGCTTTCAAGTGAATTGAGGAGAAAGGCTTTCTTGAAAAAGAAGAATGGTCAAATGTTCGTTGGCGGAAAAGGTGTAAACGTCTTTTATCCGGACAGCATCATCTCGAATCTAAACAAACCCTCTGTGTTTATCACCGACTTAAAAATATTTAATCAGTCAATTAAGCCAAATGCCCCTGATGGTATTTTGAAGCATGATATCACTGAAACAAAAGAGATTTATCTGAATCACGATCATTATTTTATTACGCTTCATTATGTGGGTATCAATTTCACCTCCAGTTATAAAAACCAATACGCATATAAGCTCGAAGGGTTTGAGAACAACTGGATCAACGTAGGTACGCAGCGCTTTGCAACGTTTACCAACCTGGATCCTGGCAAGTATACTTTCCGCGTAAAGGCCAGCAACAATGATGATCTTTGGAATGAAGAAGGTACATCGGTTATCATTCATATTTTACCTCCCTGGTGGAAGACCTGGTGGGCTCGTTCGTTATTTGCTCTGGGTTTTATTGGAATGGTGACGCTCACTTTTCTCATTCGCAACAGAAGTATACTTAAAGCCAATAAGGAATTGGAGTATGCTGTAAACCAAAAAACAAAAGAGCTTCAAAAAACAAATCTGGCCTTGCAAAAAAGTGAGGAAGAAATCATTGAAAAAAATAAAAGGTTAACCGCTCAAAGTGATGAGCTGGCAACTCAAAACGAAGAACTCTTACAAAGTCAGGAGGAAGTATCAGCACAGCGCGACCTTGTTGAAAAGCAAAATGAAAATCTGGAGTTAGAAGTTTCCAAACGCACCAACGAGCTCGTTGAATACAATCAGCAATTAGAACAATTTGCTTTCATTGCCGCTCACAATCTTCGTGCGCCAGTAGCGCGGATTCTGGGATTAGGTCATCTCCTTGGAATGCTTGGAGAAACGCCTGAGAAAAAAGAGGAGATTTATCCTAAGCTCATTAATACAACTAGAGAACTGGATGGGGTAGTGAAAGATTTGAACACGATACTCGACTTCAGAAAAAACAGCGAGTCTCATCTCATTCTGGTTGACCTCACCACTGAAGTCTCGAAGATTATGCAAACTCTGGAAAGAGAAATCACGAATACTCATGCCGTGATCACCATTGACTTTGCACAAGTGGATAGCATTCGGACGGTAAAGCCTTACCTGGAAAGTATTCTGTATAACTTAATCAGCAATGCTATTAAATACAGAGATTCTTCACGCATCCCTGCTATTCAGATCAAGACTGAAAAATTAGAAAATGAAATTTGCCTCCGTGTTGCCGACAATGGACTGGGTATTGATTTGGCGGCTTTCCGCGATAAACTGTTCACGCTGTACAGCCGTTTTCATATTCACCTTGAAGGAAAAGGATTAGGACTTTATCTGGTGAAGACTCAAATAACAGCACTGGGTGGAAGAATCGAAATTGAAAGCGAAGTGAATAAAGGAACAACGTTTAGCGTTTACTTCAAGAATTAAGATCAGCAAAGAATCAAGTTTATCAATGCGTTAACGAACGTAGAACTTCGGAGATAAGCATGAACTGATTCATTAGCAAGCGTGATACAGATTCAATGTTTGTTGAATACGATGATCTGATTTTCTACTCCATGGGAATTACCCATTCCGCAAAATCATCCATCGATGCACCTGGGGGTCGCGACCCTTCTGTACTGGTCATGTCCCGCCAACGAATCCTCCCGTGATTGCTATAAGGGATCAGTGTCACTCTTTTTTTAGATGGCTCCACTTTGATTTTTATGAAGCTTTGAAAATAGGGAGACACATTGTAATCGAACATGGCTGACAACCACTCAGCAGAAAATGGCCAGCCGTTCAATTGGGTGGTCCACCACCACGCAGGCTTCTTATACCAGGAAGTATTTTCTTCTATTTTTTTTACCAATGGATCATGAGATGGGTAAAATGCAAAATCCTTTGTAGGCATGCTACCTTCCGGGGCCATCGCTGCACCAATACTTAAATACGCTCCTCCTCCACCATTAACGAAATGATGCATGGTACTGGTTGCAGGATTGCTTGATGGTTCGTTGTAATATTCAAGATCATGAGTATCACCTGCCATGACCAGTGGCACATTATGTTTTCGCAGCAAATCATGTATTGAATCAAAGTCGGGATTCATACTCCCCTCGTATTCACCAACAGCATAAAAAGGATGTCCCAGCAAGACCATTACAAATTTTCCTTTCGAAGCTTCCAATACATTGTTTAGCCATTGCCGCTGAAGAGAATCAATTTGACGCAACACGCCAGTCTCGATTGTAATGAAAACAAATTCATCTGTGCTCAATTGAAAATAGGGTGCTTTTTGAAATCCTGTGGGTACTTCATATTCCTTCCGCCAGGTGGCAGAGGTTTGAACCATCTCATCAATTAATCTATTGGTTGTCGTTGTAAATTTCAAGTCCGACTTCACCCGTTCGCGCATCGCATTTTTTGCAGCTTCCGGCTCATAGAAAGTAGCGATGAAACCATCGAGGGCATCATACCAATCGTGATTTCCGGGAATGGCATAGACAGGCTTCGTCACGCCTTTGAACGGCATCCAGAATTTCTTTTCATAATCTTTCAGCGCACCGGTAGGATATACAATGTCTGATGATATGACAACAAATTTTACATCGGGTTGATTGCTCACACTGATGATTTGATCCTTTAATATTAACTGAGACGCATCACCTTCGCCCGGATCACCAATCACAACAAATGAGAAATCATCCGTTTGATTTACCCCTTGTGGATACAATCGAAATGCATTCGCACCAAATCCTTCGCCTGAGTTTTTGGTGATAGCCATGCGCCATTCATCAGCACGTGCAGCAGCCCATTTATCCCAAATTCCGGAGGCCCAGTTTTCTGTGTCGAAATACCAGCTCATTCCAAGTACAGGCATTACGGCTGCCAATAATGCGCTCCACGGCAAGCCTAACTTCAAACCGATCCGGACGGCAGTGGGTAATGAATATCCAGCTTTCTTAAATCGCATCTCTGCACGCATTCTGGTAGTAAGCCAAAATTCAGCGATCGTTCTGACACTTATTTTCTTTCTCTCTTCCTTTCTGATTTTTGTAATCCAGGTCCAGACGCGCGAACCTCTATTCTTCATAAAGCGAAGCATCATTAATCGAATGGGCGCCAGTATGGCATACGTAATGATGATGGCAATCACAACATCACCAAGGGTTGCCACTACCGGAGATAGAATTCCAAGTGCACTTCTGTCCATCCCCATTCTTCCGAGGTGAATAAAAAAAAGCAGCACGATAAACATAATAATCCAACGTTGGTCAACCCGGGCGCTGCGTTCTTCTTCAATTCTGACTTTTTCTGCAAGATCTTTTACGTAAACATTATCAGTCAAACCAAAAGATGCGAGCACATCTTCATGAACCAGCGCCAACACGCCCGTTTTAGCCCACAACAAATACAATCCAATTCCGGTTATTCGAAGTGCGACAGCGATCGATAAAACCCAGGCCGTTCCCTGATCTTCGGATATCAAAAGCATTACTACCAGAACAACATTTCCAATACCAGCACCAAGATCAAAACCAAAGAAGGTCTTATTTTTACGCGCTTTATAAAAATTATAGAAATACCGTGCAGAATCAATGACAAAAACACTGATAACAAAAACATACAATGCTTCTCGCTGAAACAGAAGCGCATTAATCAACAGCATTCCCATTAATAAACTCAACGCTCCGCTGGTGCGCGCTGAAATGACAGCGTGACGTTCCATCCGCTTAAAGGCATCAAAAATTTCAATGATACCGATCCAGATCAATAAACTTCCCAATGCCTCACGCGTATGACCCGACCATGCAGGAGCAAACAGCGCGAGTCCTGCAAGAATCAGACAAATACCTGTCCAAACAAAACGATCCTTGCCCGTATTTTTGAAATTGAATTCAGATTTTGTTGATACGAAACTCATTGTGTAGCGTGTTGTTATATGGTTGAGGTTAACCAAATATATCAAAACGTTTCGCAGTTCATAAAAAATCTTTTTGAAATATTGTCACCACAAAAAACAGTTTGACCTGTTGGTATATCGCTAAGGAAGGCAGGATGATTCACAACACTCACAAAGTCAACGATTCTAAAATATGTACTACGTCAATTGAATTTCATCCCTATATCTACCGGGACTCTTAACACACTTCGCTTCGTTCAATACCTGAAACAGATTATAGGCAGAAGACGTAGGTCAGAGGGAAACATATAACTCACCGCCCCCCACCTGTCATTCACCTACAGGCGTGCAGCAATTGCCTAATTGTAATGGCCAGAGTGCGCGCCAGCTCCGTTCTTTACTTCATAATCACAGAGCAATGAAAACAATTCATAACATCAACCACAACATTTCGGGCAAGGGCACAGCAATTCGCATAGGTCTGATTATCGCAGGAATAGCAACCGCCATCATTTGTGCTATGGCATTGGTGTATGAAGTTCGCTCCATAGACAGGGAAACAATAAATTTTACACCGGCTGCAGATATTACACCGACTACCTTAATCACCAAGACGATGAACAACGCTGTTGTATCCGTAATCGGGCCGTTCTAATCATGAGGTGTGTTCAGAATCAAAACGACTATAATATTGAAAAGGTATTTTAGAACAATTCAAAGTCCTTAACGAGATGAGATAGTAAATAAAAAAGCGTCACGCGAAGTGCGGGACGCAAAGTCATATTGACCCATTTTAGTAATTTTATCGTTACTCTTTAGTATGTTATATTTTACTATTCTCCAGGTTACGTTTGAGCATCCGTTTCGTCCACTACGGTTGCCTGACTCACGGCTGTATCACACTACCCGCAACGGTAGCGTAATAAGCAATAACAAGCACAATAGCAGGAAGTGATACGGGTGCGGCAAGCAGCGCACCACCTGCGGTGGCCAGCACAATACCGATTGTTCTTAACACTCTGAAAAACTTTGGCGTAGGCGCCTCCATCCTTTTTACAATATTCGTAGATTAAAATCTAGTTTAACAATAATTAAAAACCACACTAACATTAATGGCTAACACCTTTAGTTTAGACTATAGCACTTTCTCCAAAGTAGCCTCCTTACCAGACCGGTCTTTAGCGTGCGCCACGATTTTGGTACCTGCTAAAAC